>JAWOBH010000123.1:0-14713 GCA_046498125.1 Prochlorococcaceae cyanobacterium
CTGGGCCGCGACCTGATGACCCGCAGCGACGGCTCCGACCGCATGGCCAGCCGGGTGGATGAGTCGGTGCGCCAGATGGTGCTCAACTGCTATGCCGACACGGTGAAGCTGGTGGCCGAGCACCGCGAATGCATGGACCGGGTGGTGGAGTTGCTGATCGAGAAGGAAACCCTCGACGGCGATGAATTCCGGGCGATCGTGTCCGAGTTCACCACCATCCCCGAGAAGGACCGGTTCTCACCAGTGCTCGCCGCCAGTGACGCGGACAGCTCCCGCCAGCCGGAGCCGGTGCAGAGCTGATCCCGGCACCGACCTGATGAGCTCAGACTGATCAGCCATCAAAGAGCCCGCCATACGGCGGGCTTTTCAGATCCCGCACTCAGATCCCTCAATCAGACGGAATGCACGGCTGGGCGCTTTTCAATCACCTTGTCGATCAGGCCATAGGCCACGCATTCGGCCGGTGACATGAAGAAGTCGCGGTCGGTGTCTTCCTCGATCCGGCTGAGGGGTTGACCGGTGCGATCGGCCAGTTCCTGGTTGAGCTTCTTCTTGATGTAGAGGATCTCCTCGGCCTGAATGCGGATGTCGCTGGCCTGGCCCTGGGCGCCGCCGAGGGGCTGGTGGATCATGATCCGGGAGTGGGCGAGGCTGCTGCGCTTGCCCTTGGTGCCGGCGCAGAGCAGGAAGGCACCCATGGAGGCGGCCAGGCCCACACACACGGTGTGCACATCCGGCTTGATGTGCTGCATGGTGTCGAAGATGCCGAGGCCGTCGTAGACGGAGCCCCCCGGGGAATTGATGTAGAGGTAGATGTCCTTGTCCGGGTCTTCGGCTTCCAGGAACAGCAGCTGGGCCACGATCCGGTTGGCGGATTCGGACGTCACCTGCTCGCCGAGGAAGACGATGCGCTCGCGCAGCAGGCGTGAGTAGATGTCGAATGCCCGCTCACCCCGGCCCGACTCCTCGATCACAATCGGAATCGTCGTCACAGGCCACTGGGAATCGCAGTGCCGATCCTACTGAGCCCGGGCGGCTAGGGTCGATTCACCCACCGCCGAGCAGCGTGAGCGCAGCCCTCACCGTCTCCGACAGCAAGCGCGCCTTCCACCGCGCCTTTCCCCACGTGATCGCGCCGGTGTACCGGCGCATGGTGGACGAACTGCTGGTGGAGCTCCATCTGCTCAGCCGCCAGCGGGGTTTCCAGAGCGATGCCCTGTTTGCCTGCGGTCTGATCCAGGTGTTCGACAGCTTCTCCCGCGGCTACCGCCCCGCCGAGCACCGCCAACCCCTGCTGGATGCCCTCTGCAGCGCAACCGGGTTCGATGCCGCAACGCTGCGCCAGCAGCGCGATGCGGCCATGGACGCCATGGGCCACCACAGCGTGGCGGAGGTGACCGAGTGGATCGCCAACCAGGGCCAGGGGGCTCCGGAGCCCGTGGCCACGGCCCTGGCCAATGTGCGCCGGCCCGACTTCCATTACTCGCGCCTGGTGTCGGTGGGGCTGCTCAGCCTGCTGGAGAAGGCGCAGGGTTCCGACAGCAAGGATGCCTCCGCCCTGCGCCAGTCGGCTCACGACCTGGCCGAGGCCATGGGCCTGCTGCGCGACCGGGTGGACAAGGATCTCACCCTCTACGTGAGCAACCTGGAGAAACTGGCCCAGGCGGTGGAGCTGATGGAGGAAACCGTGGCGGCCGAGCGGCGCAAGCGCGAACGCCAGCAGGCCCAGGTCACGGCTCCGGATCCGACGACGGGGGAGGTGGCTCCTCAGACGGCGGCCGAACCTCCGGCTGGAGCGGCAGCAGCTCCCCCAGCTGCAGACGCCCCAGCAGCCGACTGACGCTTCCACCGGCCGGAACCGCCTCGGCCACCATCAGCAGCTGACGGGCCTGCAGCAGTGGCAGGGGCAGCTGACCGGGCAGCAGATTGAGAGCGGCCAGCTCGCGGGGCCTGGCCTGGAGGCTCAGCAGTGGCAGGTCGGTGGTGGCGACCTGAGCCAAGCCATCGGCGTGGGCCGGCGGCTCCGGATCCGAGTCCAGGTCGGGATCAAGGTCCGGATCCGGAGTCTGGTCCGGTTCGGGGCCAAGAAACAGGAGCAGCTGCAGGGGCTGCCCGGGGAAGCTGTGCCAGCGCCAGCCGCCCACCTCCCGGGCCTGCTCGTCGCGCCAGGTGATCGACACCAGCTCGTCGGGGCCGGCGGGCAGCACATCGTCCATCAGGCCCCGGGCGCGCAGCCGCTCGCTGAGGGCTTCGAGGATGGCCACCCAGGCGGCCGGATCATCCGTCACCGGCAGGGCCAGCTCCAGGCCGGCCTGGAAGGGGCCGGCCTGCTGGGATCGCAGGCGCAGCTCGAAGGGGGTGCCCTGCAGCAGCGCCAGCTCGGCATCGCCGAGGCCGTACACCGAGCGGGTGGCCTCGCGCACCTCCGCCTGGCTGAGCAGGCCCGCCAGCAGCGGATCGAGGGAGCGGCCCGTGAGTCGCAGCAGCAGCCCCTCAGCGATGGGCTCCGGCACGTCCAGGGCGGCGGCTGGCGGCAGCGTCTCCGCCAGTGGGACCTGGGCCGGCGAGGGCTCGGGGTCAGCGGGCGACGGCTCAGCAGCGTCTGAGGGTGACGCGCCCGGCGGCAGCTCGGCTGTGGGCAGCCCTCCAGGCGGCGGTTCTGCCGGCGGGGACTCAGCAGTCGGGGACTCAGCGAGCGGGGAAGCGGCGAGCGGGGAAGCGGCGGAGGGCTCCTGAGCCGGCGGGGCGGCACGGGCGGCGCTGGCGGATGCGGCCTCGCCGCTCACCAGCAACGCGCCGGGCACCAGCTCCAGGGCCAGGCATCCCTCCTGCAGAGCCTGCAGCAGGGGGGCCATGGGGCCGGCCATGGCCGCCAGCCCCTGGCCGCTCCAATAGGCCGCGGGCTCACGCTCGAGCATCGCCAGGCAGCGCTGCTGCAGGCCCTGCTGGCGGCGGCTGGCCTGCACCAGCTGGTCCTCCAGGAAGCGCTGGGCCAGGGGCCCGGAGGAGACGACCAGCAGACCGTCGATCTGCAGGCTGTTGGGGGGAGCACTGAGGGCACCGACGCGGATCTGGCGCGGCAGCGGCATCACCAGATAGGCACCGCCGGCCTGGTCTTGGCTCCAGAACTGCCACCAGAGCTGGCGCTGCTGGCGCCACAGCAGCTCAGCGGTGGCGCCATCGAGGCGCTGGCGCCAGAGCGCCGGCGGCTCCCGCTCCGGAGCGGCGGGGAAGCTCTGCAGCAGGCCGGCATGAGGAAGCAGCCGCCCCAGTCCCTCGGCCCGGGGACGGGGCATGCGCACCAGCAGCGCGGTGGGCAGGGCCAGCAGCAGCGCCGTGACCAGAACCGTGACGATGAGAGGCGGAGCCTTGATCTGCAGGGATGGCAGGCGCGGGCGGCTCAGGGGCCAGGTCATGGCAGGTCGCCGTAGAGGGTGGCGCGCTGACGCGCCGGACGGCCCAGACTGGCAGCGGCAGCCTCCAGGCTTGCGGGACTCCGACTGGAGCCGCCCAGCTCCTGGCAGCCCCAGCACAGGGCCTCAGTGGCTCCCGCCAGGGTGAGCGTCGCCCACCAGCCCAGCTGGCTGCCGTTCCGGGGGGCGGCAGGGTTGAGGCCGCCCTGCAGGCAGAGCTCAGTGGCCCCCTGGCACTGGGCCTGGCGGGCGCGCTCCTGCCGATCGTGGAGCTCCAGTCCGCAGGCCCCGGCCTCGCCAGGGTCGCGGCGGAAGGCACAGACGGAAGAGTGGTGCACGCCGTGGTTGGAGACGTTGAGGTTGGGATCCTCCGGATCGGTGACCATGCCGTCCACCAGCTGCCGGCACAGGCCATGGACGTGGTGGTGCGGCAGCTCGATCTCCGCTTCCAGCCAGGGGGCCATGGTGATGGACGCAGCCGCGGGGGTCACGGGCGGCGACCAAAGGCCGTGGGCGGACGAGAGGAGGGGCCGGAGGGGTTTGCGGAGGGCTTGGCGGAGCCCTTGGCGGATTTGCGGGCGCCAGCCTGGTCGTGGCGGGAGCGGGCTTCGTCGGCCCGGCGACGGCGGCGGTCTCGCCAGTCGACGACGGAGAGATAAAGCACTCCTGCGCTCACGAACACCAGCAGTGCGGAGGCGATCCAGGCGAGCACCTGGGAGCTGGTGAAGGCCAGCGCGGTGGAGGGGAGCTCGGTCAAGGAACGATCGGCCCCGGACTGATCAGAAGTTGATGGTGCCGTCGCCGTGGCGACCCCACACCACCATGGCGATCGAGAAGCTGAACAGAGCGGCGAGCGAGGCCCAGCCCAGGGAGATCAGCATGTGCGGTGGTCATGGCGATGGGAGCAGTGTACCTAGGCTCATGGAGCCACGGACGCTGCCCTTTCCATGCCTGGCACCCAGACGACTCCGGCCCCCACCGCTGTAACCCAAACAGCTGCAACCCAAACAGGATCAGTCCCCACTGCCGCCCCCACTGCCACGCCAACCGCAGCACCAACCGCCGTGCGGGAGCGGCAGCGCAGCCGACAGACCTATCCCAACTTCAAGGTGGTGGTGCTGAACGACGACGTGAACACCTTCCAGCATGTGGTGGAGTGCCTTGTGCGCTACATCCCAGGCATGCAGCCCGACCGCGCCTGGGAGCTGGCCCACCGCATCGACGGCGAGGGCTCGGCGGTGGTGTGGTGCGGGCCGCAGGAGCAGGCCGAGCTCTACCACCAGCAGCTGGGGGCCCAGGGTCTCACCATGGCCCCCCTGGAGCCGGCCTGATGGGGCGGCTGGTGGTGACCCACAGCACCTACCTGGAGGGGCTGATCCCCCTGCTGAAACAGCTGGCGGCCCAGCCCGGCGTCAGCACTGTGACCCCGGCCGTGATCAGTCGGGTGCGGGGACGGATCCCGGGGCTGAAGCTGCGGGTGTCCACCCCGATCACCGGCGGGCACAAGCTGGTGGCCCGCCGTGGCGGCAGCGCCCAGGAGGTGTTCGTGGTCACCGCCTGGAGTCGGGAACGGCTGGAGCAGGAGCTGGAACGCCTGCTGGCGCGGTGATCGGCAGGTGGGCCCAGGCGCCTCCCTCGCGGAACCAGGGCTGCTCGCTGAGCTGCAGCCGCTCGGGATCGAGCAGCCAGTGGCGGCTGAGGTATCTGGCGTAATCCTCCCGGTTGGTCTGGGGGGCCTGCCAGTGCACCACCGCCAGTGCGTTGATGCGGGTGATCGGCCGATGGGGCTCCTGCGCCTCGCTCTCCTCACTGGGCAGGCAGGTGGTTTCGCGCAGCACGAAGGTGCGGAAGCGCTCCACGAAGGGGGAGCCGTCGAGCTCCTGGGGGTGGCCCTCGAGGGGGTACTTCAGGAAAAAGAGCTGGCGGGCTCGGGGAAACAGGGCCGACGGAGCCCGTTCATAGAGCCGGTCCACCGCCAGCCGCAGCGGTGCGGGCAGCGGCTGATCCAGATCGGCGGGAACCGGCTGATCCGGGATCACCACGGCCCGGGTGGAGCCGATCACCGGGATGGGAGGTTCCAGCAAGGGCCTGTGCCTCGGGTGTGGAGGAAAAGGGTGGACCGCTGTGCCGTTTTGCCCCAGTGTTCGACCTGGTGGAACCAGAAGGGGGTCAAAGACGGAGCTCCGTTTCCGGCTGCAAGGCCGGTTTACGTTGCTTGCCGCTGCAGACCCCCACGTCGAAGAAGGAGTCAGATCAGAAAACTGTAGAAGGCAGTCACCAACACAGCAGTCCGGCTGAATCCTAGGGCGGGGGCAGGGGCCACAGGGACCTCACCACCTGAAGTCGTTCCCGGGCCTGCTGCTCCAGCGCCGCCGGGCCCGGGCCCTCGAGCGGCAGGGTGATGTGGCCGAGCTTGCGGCCGGGCCGCGCGCCGCGCTTGCCATACCAGTGCAGGCTGGCGCCAGGCAGGGCCGCCAGGGCCTCACGTTGGGCCCGGTAGGCATCGTCAGGGCTGGCGTCGCTGTGCTCGAAACCCAGCAGGTTCACCATCAGGGCACCTGGCACCTTGAACTCCACGGGGCCCATGGGCAGGCCAGCAACGATCCTCGCCTGCTGGGCGAACTGGCTGGTGCGGGCCGCCTCAATGGTGACGTGGCCTGAGTTGTGGGTGCGGGGGGCGATCTCGTTCACCTGCAGGCCGGAGCGGCCATAGAAGAACTCGATCGAGAGCACGCCCACGTAGTCGAGGGCGGTGAGCAGGGAGGTGGCGATGTTGCGGGCATAGGCCTGGAGCACGTGGGACACCGGGGCCGGGGCCAGCACCCAGTCGCACACCCGCTGGTGCTGGTGGGTGCGCACCAGCGGGTAGCAGAGCACGCGGCCGTGGCTGTCGCGGCACACCAGCTGGGAGAGCTCCTGCTCGAACTCCACCACCGGCTCCACGATCCAGCGCTCCGGATCCACCCGTTCCAGCAGGGCCTCCAGATCGTCGCGGTCGCGCAGCAGGGCCGTGCCCTTGCCGTCGTAGCCCCCGGAGGCGGCCTTGGCCATCAGCGGGAACTGCCAGCCATGCCGCAGCACGGTGGCATGGGGTGCGGCAGCAGCGGTGGCGGCCCCACCGGCGGTAGCGGCGACGCCGTGCACGTCGTACCCGTGGACGTCGTACCCGTGGCCATCGGGGCGGTCGCCGTCACGGCGGTGATGATCGCCGTGCTCCGGAACTGTGAGCAGCTCATCCAGAGGCAGCCACGGGGGCGAGGGCAGGTTGAGACGGAGCAGCAGCTCCCGCTGGCTGCGCTTGCACACCAGCGGCTCGAGCGCCGTGAGACTGGGCACGAAGCGCACCCCCTGGGCCGCCAGCGGCGCCAGGCCGCTGAGATCAACCCATTCGTTCTCGAAGGTGATGGCGCTGCAGCGCTGGGCCAGGTGCCGGGTGCCCTCCACATCGCCTACGCCGGCAAGGATCACGTCGCTGGCCAGGCGCACGGCGGGGTCGTCGGCGTCGGGGGTCTGCACCAGCAGGGGCAGATTCAGCTCCCGGGCCGCCGCCGCCAGCATCAAGGCCAGCTGGCCACCACCCACCACCCCGATCGCGGGGTGGCGCTCAGGGGCGCCGGTCTCAGGGCTTGCGGGGCTGGCCGCAGGGCTGGAAGGAACCATGGGCCGAGGCTAAAGGCCAGCCGTGGCCGCGACCTCCGTTGGAGGGCTCAGGTGAGCCCACGATCACCGGCGAAGGCGTAGCGCACCAGGCTGAGCAGCAGCACGGCCATGAACAGGGCCAGACCCACGGTGCAGGCATAGCTGATCTCCAGCTCGGTGAAGGCCTGGTCGTACACGTAGTACACGATCGTGCGGGTGGCATCGGCGGGGCCGCCCTGGGTCATCAGGAACACCTCCTCGAACACCTTGGTGGCGGCGATGGCGGAGATCACCGCCACCAGGGTGAGGTAGGGGCGAAGCAGTGGCAGGGTGATGTCGAGATGCCTGCGCCAGCCCTCGCTGCCGTCGAGGGCGGCGGCCTCGTAGAGCTCCGGGGCGATGCCCTGCAAGCCGGCCAGGAAGATCACCATGTAGTAGCCGAGGCCCTTCCATAGGGTCACGACCATCACCGAAGGGAGGGCCAGCAGCGGCGAGGTGAGGAAGCCGATGGGGGTGAAGCGATCCCCCAGCAGGGCCACGAGCCAGCCGTTGATCAGGCCGTTCTCGGCGTAGAGCCAGCGAAAGGCGATGGCCGCCACCACGATCGACACCAGCACCGGCGTGTAGAAGGCGCCGCGGAACCAGTGGATGCCGGGCAGGGATCGGTTCACCAGCACCGCCAGGGCGAGGGCGCCGAGCACGATCGGCGGCACCACCCCCACGAGATAGAGAAAGGTGGTGACGCTCACCCGGGCGAACATCGGATCGGCCAGGAGGCGCCGGTAGTTGGCCAGGCCCACGAACTGCAGCGGCTCGCTCACATCCAGGCCGGCCTGGCTGAAGCTCATCACGAGGGCCATGGCCGCAGGGATCAGCACCGACAGGCCGATCAGCACCAGGGCCGGAGCGAGAAACCCCCAGGCGGTGGCGGTGCGGGGTGAGGAAACGGGCATCGCGGGGCGCCGGAGGCCGCCATTGTGGGAGATCCCCAACGGCCCGCCGGCCCGTGAGCGTCCAGCCGCCCGCCCCCAGCACCCGCATCCCTGCCCAGGCGTCCGCGAGCGCCGATCCGCTCCAGGTGCTCCGGCAGGTGTGGGGCTACCCGGCCTTCCGCGGCCCCCAGGGGGCGATCGTGCGCCACGTGATCGAGGGCGGCTCCGGGCTGGTGCTGATGCCCACCGGTGGCGGCAAGTCGCTCTGTTATCAGCTGCCGGCCCTGTGCCGGCCGGGGCTGGCGGTGGTGGTGTCGCCGCTGATCGCCCTGATGGACGACCAGGTGGAGGCCCTGCTGCAGCTGGGGGTGCGGGCCGCCGCCCTGCACTCGGGCCTGGAGCCCGGGCGCGGCGCGGAGCTCTGGCGCCGCCTGGGGCGCGGCGAGCTGGAGCTGCTCTACGTGTCGCCGGAACGGCTGCTGAGCGGCGATCTGCTGGAGCGGCTGGCGGCCCTGCCCGGCCCCCAGCCCCTGGCCCTGTTCGCGATCGACGAGGCCCACTGCGTGTCCCAGTGGGGCCACGACTTCCGGCCCGAATACATCCAGCTGGGGGTGCTGGCGGAGCGCTTCCCGGCGGTGCCGCGCCTGGCCCTCACCGCCACCGCCGACCCGCGCACCCGCGCCGAGATCATCGAGCGGCTGGCTCTGCAGAGCGGCCAGGTGTTCCTGGCCAGCTTCGACCGGCCCAACATCCGCTATCTGCTGCGGGCCAAGGAGCAGGCCAGCCGCCAGCTGCTGGCGTTTCTGGACGACCACCGCGGCGAGGCGGGGATCGTGTATGCCCGCTCGCGCAGCCGGGTGGACCGGCTGGCCGCTGAGCTGCGGGCAGCCGGCTACGACGCCGTGGCCTATCACGCCGGTCTGAGCGGCGAGCAGCGCAGCGCCGCCCTGCAGCGCTTCCGCAACGAGGCCGCCGTGGTGGTGGTGGCCACGATCGCCTTCGGGATGGGCATCGACAAACCCGACGTGCGCTTCGTGGCCCACGTGGATCTGCCCAAGAGCCTGGAGGCCTACTACCAGGAGACGGGCCGGGCGGGTCGCGACGGCCTGCCGGCGGTGGCCTGGATGGTGCATGGGCCTGGGGATGTGCCCCAGCTGCGCCGGTTCATCGACGACTCGGGCGCCAGTGCGGAGCAGAAGCGGATCGAGCACGGCAAGCTCGAGGCCCTGATCTCCTTCAGCGAGGCGGCGGGCTGCCGCCGGCAGGTGCTGCTGCGCCATTTCGGCGAGGCGCTGGCCGAACCCTGCGGCAACTGCGACGGCTGCCTGGAGCCCAGGGCCCTGGTGGATGTGAGCGTGCCGGCCCGGAAACTGCTCTCGGCGGTGTACCGCACCGGCCAGCGCTTCGGGGCGGCCCATGTGGTGGACGTGCTGCTGGGTGGCAGCAGCGAGCGCATCCGGCAGCTGGGCCACGATCAGCTGAGCGTGCATGGCATCGGCGACGATCTCGACCGCGGCCAGTGGCGCACCCTGGTGCGTCAGCTCAGCGGACTCGGCTATCTGGTGCCGGTGCCCGGTGGCAAGGGGGGATTGCAGTTCGGCCCTGAGGAGCTGGTGCGGCCGTTGCTGCGGGGAGAAGCGACCCTGGAGCTGCCCCTGCCGCCGCCCCAGAAGGATCGGCGCCGGGCCGCTTCGGGCGGCCTGTCAGGCGCTGCGGGCCTGCAGGGAGCCATGGCAGAAGGTGGCGGCGCGAGCGATCTGGACGCGTCGATGGTGGAGGCCCTCAGGAGCTGGCGCCGGGAGCAGGCCCAGCAGCAGGGGGTACCGCCCTATGTGGTGTTCCACGACCGGACCCTGCTGGAACTTGCGCAGCGGCGCCCGGCCAGCCTGGTGGACCTGGCCGGGGTGAGCGGCATCGGCGCCGCCAAGCTGGAGCGCTACGGTGAGGCCCTACTGGCGGTGCTGCGGCGTTGGCCGTGATCACCACTTCTTGTAGGGGAGGAACTTGCCGCACATCGTCACCTGAACACGATCCCCGGCCGGGTCAGTCACCTTGTCGACTTCGAGCGTGAAATCGATGGCGCTCATGATGCCGTCCCCGAACTTCTCCTGAATCACGTCCTTCAGCGGCAGGCCATACACCTGCATGATCTCGTAGAAGCGGTAGATCAGCGGATCGGTGGGAACAACCGGATCCAGACAGCCCTTCACGGGCGGCGCCTGCAGGTCTGACTTGAGAGCGGGGTCGAGGCCGAGGGCAGTGATCAGCTGCTCGGCCTCCTCGGCCGAGGCTGTTGACTGGCCATAGAAGAGGCTGGCGACCCACACCTCATCGCGGCCCAGCAGGGTTTCCAGATCGGCGAAGCTGAGCCCCTTGGCGCACTTGGCAGCCAGCAGGGTCTGGGAGAGAGCCGAAAGAGCCATGGCGAGGAATGGGGTGGTACGGAAGTGGAAGGGAGGGCCTGAACAGGCTGTGGATAGGGCCACCTGGATTTGGCTGCCGGGCAGATTCAGGTGCGCTCCTCCACGGCCCTGGTTTCCTTGAGCAGGTGGTCCTCGAGCCGCAGTTTGATGGCCAGAAACTCAGGATGCTGCTCAATCACGCTGCGCTGTCGTGGTCGCAGCGACGGCAGATTGATCACGTCGGCGATGGTGGCGGCGGGTCCACGCGACATCAGCACGATCTGATCGGAGAGCAGCAACGCCTCCTCAATGCTGTGGGTGATGAGCACGACGGTGACACGATGGTCCTCCCAGATCCGAAGCACCTCCTCCTGGAGATAGCTGCGGGTGAGAGCATCAAGGGCGCCGAAGGGCTCGTCCATCAGCAGAATGCTGGGACTGATGGAGAGGGCCCTAGCGATGGCAACCCGCTGCTTCATGCCACCGGAGAGCTGCTTTGGGAAGCGATGCATAGCCCGATCCAGACCGACCATCGCGAGGTACTCACGGGCCCGTTCCTTGGCCTGGCCTCGGCTGAGATCGGAGCATGCGGTTTCTACGGCGTACTCGACATTGCCCAAGGCGGTGAGCCAGGGCATCAACGCATAATTCTGAAAGATGATGCCCCGATCGGGGCCAGGCCCGCGTACGCGCTGACCATCCACAAGAATCTGGCCAACGCTGGGACGGTCGAGGCCGGCGAGAAGGTTAAGGAGGGTAGATTTGCCACAGCCGGAAGGACCAATAATGGAGACAAAAGTATTTTTTTTAATGCTCAGACTGATGTCCTGCAAAGCAACGTAGCCAGTGGGTCGGCGACGGGTGATGGAGTCAAAGAGCCCAGGTTCCGCGCTGAACACTTTACTCACCCCTTCAACCACAACTTGGGCATCAGGGGTAAGCCGACCCGACTTATCAGCTGGCGTAGTCGGCATCACGGAAGAGGTCATTTCGGCGATCAATTAAAGTCAAGAAGGCAGAACTGGGGAGCAGGTCATGCAGGGCTGGAGGTTGCTGCTGTCCTCAAGACTGGTAGTCGAAACGTTTTTGCAACGAGCCAAAGATCTGATCAAGAATCAGGCCGGCAAAACCAATCACAATGATGGCAACAAAGATGTTGGGAAGGGAAAGGTTGTTCCACTCATTCCAGATAAAATAACCAATACCGCTACCCAGCAGCATTTCAGCAGCCACAATCACCAACCATGCCGTGCCCATGGAAATGCGCATACCGGCGAGGATATTCGGCATTACAGCTGGCAGAACGACCCTCATCACAGTCCGAAACCGACTGGCACCAAGGGAGCGGGATACCTTCAAGAAGTCAGGGTTGATAGAAGTGACTCCAAATGCAGTGTTAATCAGAGTAGGCCAGACACTGGAAATAAAAATCACGAAAATACCAGTGATCTCAGAATCCCGAAAGACAAACAAGCCGATCGGCAACCATGCAAGGGGGGACACCGGCTTCAACAACTGCATGAACGGGTTCACCGAAGATTCGGCAATCCTGGACATGCCTACCAGCAGGCCGAGGGGAACGGCAACCAACACGGCCAGTCCATAGCCAATCAGCACCCGCCGTAGGCTGATCAGTAGGTTGGTGCCGATGCCGAGGTCGTTAGGGCCATTATCAAAGAAGGGATCAGATAGCCACCAAGCAAGTTCTTGTAGTGTTTCAAAGGACCCTGGAAAGTTTTTGCCCAGAAGCCCCTGAGTAGCGAGAACCTGCCAAACCAACAATGCAATCAGCACGCTGACACAGGATATAACGATAGCCAACGTCCTGGAGATACGGTTCTCTAGCATAAGCCAAAAGATGAAGAAATAGAGACTGAGGTCAATCGGGAGCCAATGACTAATGACTAGAAACCATCTCTATTCTTCTGCTCTTGAATATATTGCATCGGCTGTTGAGGATCAAAGGTGTCAAAAGCAAGCTTCTCCACTCGAGACTTTTCATTGGGAGGCGTAAGGCCCATGGAACGCATGAGCTCCTGTGCCTCGCTGGTGAGGAAGACGCCTGCACTATTGCTGTCAATGTCACCTGCCTTGATGAGGCTGACAGCATTTCCGAGATCCCAGCGCACCAACTGGGACTGAATCCAGTTTGCAAAACTCTGCCAGGGATAGGGATCAAAGTCGATCCGGTCCGGCACGTTGAGAGTGTCGCCGAGGCCGTTTTCAAATTTGCCGGTGAGCACAGCTTCCACTACTTCGGTGGGTTGATTCAGAAATGCTCGACCGGAAATAGCCTTGGCGATCTCAACTCTATTCTCCTGCTTGTGAGCATAGTTGGTTGCGTCGACGATCGCCTTGTTAAGGGCCTGGAAGGTAAGTGGATTCTCCTGAATCCAAGGCTCTCCAGCAGCAAATGCACAGCATGGATGTCCCTCCCAGAGATCCTTGGTGAGCAAATGAATAAACCCTGCATCTTCATACACAGCACGTTGGTTGAAAGGATCAGGCATCAACATGGCATCGAGATCACCAGCGACCAACTGGGCTATACTGTCCGGAGGAGGAACTGGCCGAATCTGGACGTCAGTGTCTGGATTGATTCCCCCCTCTGCAAGGTAGTAACGAAGCAGCAGGTTGTGCATTGAGAAGGGGAAGGGAACACCAATTACAAATCCATTGAAGTCTTTAGCCTCTTTAACCTTGCCAGCGTGGCGCTTTGCCACGGTGATTGCCTGTCCATTAATATTCTCAATGCTGGCGAGTCTGACGCTAAAAGGAGATGTACCCAACCCAAGAGTCATGGCAATGGGCATCGGCGCCAGCATGTGATAAGCATCTAGTTCGCCAGCAATAGCCGAGTCTCGAACAGCCCCCCAACTCGGCATTTTCACAACTTCCACATTCATGCCATATCGCTCATAAAAGCCCATTGGCTTGGCCATGATGATTGGCGTGGCACACGTGATAGGAATAAAGCCAACCTTCAGATTTTTCTTTTCAATCGAGCCTGGGTCCACAACGGCACTGCCACCAGCATCTTCACGTTTGACACCACAGTTGGTGAGCGTTACCAGGGCGGCGCCAGCGGCCAGGCCTTTAAGGAAAGTACGGCGGCCGAGCGGGCTGGAGGCAGTGACCTTGCTGAAAAAGCGCCCCGCTTCAGGCCCAAAGGCGGCTGCGAAAGCCTGGTCGAGGCCACCCGCCTCTTCAGCAAGCGCCCGTAGCATGGTCTCAACAGAAGGGTTTCCACGGGAAGCGTTGCGGAAAAACAATGCCTGCCGCAGTTCCGCTGAGGAGATGGCTTCGGCAATCGGATAGGCAGACTGATTAATTAATCCCATACGCTGAAGATCATCCATTAGATCTTCAGGTTGTTGGGGCATATCTTCTAGAAAAGAATCATGACTGGAAGCAGGCGACTGACAAGCCTGGCACGAACAATCAGCCAAGTGCTGTCGAACGCGCGTTGCCAAATCTGGTGCCGTGAGAGAGGACGTCAGCGGCTGCTCAGAGCTTGGTGTGCACGCAACAGACACAGTAATAATCTCGACAGAGTTAGACCGTAATGTTGCCGGCCAATAGCCCCTGTAGCGGTTGCTACGTGGTGATCATCCGGGAACATCCCCTGAGGGGGCCACGACTACCTGTTAAAGGAAGACGAACGGTTACAGAAATTGAATCGTCGGCTTGAGCACGCCATCGAGCTGATCTGTAGTGGAAGCTACGGAGTGGTCCTTCTGGACCTGCAGGGAGCCGACCGGGATGGGCGAGACGGACGGGAGAGAGCCGCCAGCGGGAACAGCTCGCCCTGAATCACCGCCGGCCAGCGGGTCTTCGGTGCGGCCTTGAGGCCAGCTGCCGGTTCCAGCTTGAGCGGACCGGACGGCACAGCGGGCCAGAGCACGTCGGCGGCCCGGAACAGGGCGTAGGGGGAGGCAACAGGCATTGAGCCATCAGGTGAAGTACACCTGTACTAGCCCCGCTGGTCGGGGCCGTCAATGGCGTGCGCCGCCACGATGTTCAGTCCTGGGCTGGATCCCCCGGCTTGAGGAACCGGCCCGACAGGCGCACCGCCAGCACCACCGCGGCGATGCCATAGGAGGTGAAGGTGATCACCTGGCCCGTGCTGCCGGCGGCATAGGCCTGGCGCTCGAGCAGCACGAAATCGGCCAGGGACGACGCCAGGCCCCAGAGCAGCACCCACACGCTCACATAGCTGATGCCTTTGAGGGTCTGGTTCATGGGCCGGCTGCGCTGGCGCGACCCTAGGCCGCGCCACCATGGCGCCGATGACGGTGCTGCCCCGCTCCCACGACCTGGACTGGCT
>JAWOBH010000219.1:0-5692 GCA_046498125.1 Prochlorococcaceae cyanobacterium
CTGGCCGAGCGCATGCTGTTCCGCTACGGCGACACGCCCCTGGGCATGGTGGAGAGCGCCATGGAGTTCATCCATATCTGTGATCGCCTCGACTTCCACAACATCGTGGTGTCGATGAAGGCCTCGCGTGCCCCCGTGATGATGGCCGCCTACCGGATGATGGCGGACCGCATGGACGCCGAGGGTTTCAACTACCCCCTGCACCTGGGCGTGACCGAGGCCGGCGACGGTGACTACGGCCGCATCAAGAGCACCGCTGGTATCGCGCCGCTGCTGGCCGAGGGCATCGGCGACACGATCCGCGTCTCCCTCACCGAGGCGCCGGAGAAGGAGATCCCCGTGTGCTACTCGATCCTGCAGGCCCTCGGCCTGCGCAAGACGATGGTGGAGTACGTGGCCTGCCCCAGCTGCGGCCGCACCCTGTTCAACCTCGAGGAGGTGCTGCACAAGGTGCGCGCCGCCACCGATCACCTCACCGGCCTGGACATCGCCGTGATGGGCTGCATCGTCAACGGCCCCGGTGAGATGGCCGACGCCGACTACGGCTACGTGGGCAAGATCCCCGGCACCATCTCCCTCTACCGGGGCCGGGAGGAGATCCGCCGGGTGCCGGAGGCCGAGGGTGTGGAGGCCCTGATCGCCCTGATCAAGGAGGACGGCCGCTGGGTGGATCCCTGAGTTCTCCGCTCAGGAGCGCTAGTTTGAAGCTGGTGTCACGGTCCGGGCGGGCCTTCGCAGGGATGGTCAGGATGCGCAACGGCCTCGTGGTGCTGCTTGGAGTGGGTGCCTGTGCGGCCACCGCCGTGATGGCCAGGGAGGCGGTGAACACCTCCGCGGGCACTCCCCGCATCCTTGACAGTCCCAAGGAGGTGATCGACCAGACCTGGCAGATCGTCTTCCGCGACTTCCTCGACATCAACGGCCAGTACACCGCCGAGGAGTGGAAGGACCTGCGCCGGGAGATGCTGGCCCGCAGCTACGCCACGCCCGCGGATGCCCATGAGGCGATCCGCGGCATGCTCGCCACCCTCGACGATCCCTACACCCGCTTCCTGGATCCGCGGGAGTTCAAGGAGATGCAGATCGACACCTCCGGAGAGCTCTCCGGGGTGGGCATCCAGCTGAGCCTCGACCAGGACACCAAGGAGCTGGTGGTGGTGGCCCCGATCAAGGGCTCGCCCGCCTCCCGCGCCGGGGTGATGCCCAAGGACGTGATCACCGCCATCGATGGCCAGTCCACCAAGGGAATGAGCACCGAGGACGCGGTGCGGCTGATCCGCGGTCAGGTGGGCACCACGGTGACCCTCACCCTGCGCCGCAACACCCAGACCCTGGAGGTGCCGCTCACCCGCGACCGGATCGAGCTGCAGGCGGTGGACCATCAGATCAACGTGGCCCCCGACGGCACCAGGATCGGCTACATCCGCCTCAAGCAGTTCAACGCCAACGCCACCAAGGACATGCGGGCGGCGTTGCGGGAGCTGGAGAAGGAGGATGTGGCCGGCTATGTGATCGACCTGCGCAGCAACCCCGGCGGTCTGCTGATGGCCAGCGTGGAGATCGCCCGCCAGCTGCTCAATGAGGGCACCATCGTGTCCACCCAGACCCGTCGCGGCATCGTCGATGTGCAGCGGGCCAACGGCCGCGCCCTCACCGAACGGCCCCTGGTGGTGCTGGTGAACGAGGGATCGGCCAGCGCCAGCGAGATCCTCTCCGGTGCCCTGCAGGACAACAGCCGTGCCGTGCTGGTGGGTCAGAAGACCTTCGGCAAGGGGCTGGTGCAGTCGGTGCGCAGCCTCTCCGACGGCAGCGGCATGACCGTGACCATCGCCCGCTACCTCACCCCCAGCGGCCGCGACATCAACAAGCACGGCATCGATCCCGACGTGCAGGTGAAGATGAGCGACCAGGAGGTTCAGCGCCTTCAGCTCGAGGACATCGGCACCCGTCGCGACAGCCAGTACCGGGTGGCTGAGAACACCCTGGTGGAGAACCTCCAGAGCGGCGGCCGTGTGGGGCGCCGGTTCAAGCCCGGCAGCGCCAACCTGCCCTCGGCCCTGCCTGCCGCCGAAGCGCCCGCCCGGCGCTGAGGCGGTGTCCTCCTCGAAGAGCCCCGAGCCAGATTCAGGCTCTGATTTCCCCTCTGAATCGCTCAGGCGTGAATCGATCAGGCCTGAATCGCTCTGGTGCCAGAAACCCTGGTGGTGCCAGCCCTGGAGCATCGTGCTCACCGGACTGGCGCTGATCGCAGTCAGCTGGGTGCTGCTGCACCGCTGGTGGATCAGCGCACCGGCGGGTGTGGCCGTGCTGGTGTGGTGGTGGCTGTTCCTGGTGCTGGTGCCGGCCGCCTACAACCAGCAGATGCACAACCAACAGCAGATCAACAACCGGGAGTGAAGCGGAAGCCGGGCTGAACCCGCCGGCCCGAGCGCTTCAGGCCACAGGTTGCATCAGGCCGCCGCCGGGGCCGGAATCGTCGTCGTCGTTGTGGCCGTCACCCTGGAGCAGGGCGTAGACGCCCAGGGCCACCACGCTGACCAGGGTGGACACGAGCTGCAGGGCCCCCGTGGAGTTGCGGCCCACCTCGATCAGCTCACCCATGCCCGTCGCCTTGCTTAATGAATGTTCTCATAAGTGTAACGAACTTTTGCTGATCTGGGTGGGAGGGCCGCCGATCGCCCTGCCGCAGCCCCCCTCGCGAGCCGCTCTCACACCGCCAGCACCTCGGCGTCGCGGCTCTGCTGCCGCTCGGCCCGCTGGGCGTCGCTGAGGCCGTCGGCGCCCGGGATCTGGGCGGCCATCTGCTCCAGCCAGCCCTTCAGCTCCTCCAGCTGCCGCTCCATCGGCAGCACCGCCAGGCCCCGGGCCAGCACCTTGGCCGTGGCGCCGGTTCCGGCCTGGTACACCAGGCGGCCGTGCAGGTGCTGGGGCAGCCCCTGACGCAGCAGCCGGAAGGCCGGCTCCTCCATCGGCGTCTCCAGCACGATGTTGGGCTTCTCCGGCCGGATGCGCGCGAAGCCGCAGCGCCGGGCCAGCAGCTTCAGTTCCATCAGCTGCAGCAGGGCGATCACCGGCGGCGGCAGGGCCCCGTAGCGGTCCACCCAGCCGGCGGCCAGCTCCAGCAGCGCCTCCTGGCCGCCGCAGTCGGCGGCGGCGCGGTAGGCCGCCATCTTCTCGTCGTTGTCGGTGATCCAGTCGCCGGGGATGAAGGCGGTGATCGGCAGGTCGATCTGGGTGTCGTCCACCTTGGGGATGTCCTGGCCCTGAATCTCCGCCAGGCACTCCTGCAGCATCTCCATGTAGAGGTCGAAACCGATCACCTCCATCTGGCCGCTCTGCTCCACCCCCAGCAGGTTGCCCACGCCGCGGATCTCCATGTCGCGCATGGCCAGCTGGTAGCCGGACCCCAGCTGGGCGAACTCCTGGATCGCCCGCAGCCGCTGCCGCGCCGCCTCGCTCAGCGACGCATCGCCGGGATAGAACAGCCAGGCGTGGGCCTGGACGCCGCTGCGGCCCACCCGGCCGCGCAGCTGGTAGAGCTGGGCCAGGCCGAACCGGTGGGCGTCCTCGATCAGGATCGTGTTCACCCGCGGGATGTCGAGGCCGCTCTCCACGATCGTGGTGCAGAGCATCAGGTCGGCCTCGCCGGCGTTGAAGGCCACCATCGCGCTCTCCAGCTCGCCCTCGGCCATCTGGCCGTGGGCAACCAGCAGCTTCAGGCCCGGGACCATCGCCCGCAGCCCCTCGGCCACCTCCTCGATCCCCTCCACCCGGGGCACCACGTAGAACACCTGGCCGCCGCGGTCCAGCTCCTGGCGGATGGCGCTGCGCACCACCTCCTCATCGAGGGCCGCCAGGTGGGTCTTGATCGGCCGGCGCAGGGGCGGCGGGGTGGTGATCAGGCTCATCTCCCGCACCCCCGAGAGGCTCATGTACAGGGTGCGCGGGATCGGCGTGGCGCTGAGGGTCAGCACGTCCACGTCCTTCCGCAACGCCTTGATCTTCTCCTTCTGGTTCACGCCGAAGCGCTGCTCCTCGTCCACCACCAGCAACCCCAGCTGCTGGAAGCCGGTGCCCTTGGAGAGCAGCTGGTGGGTGCCCACCACCACATCCACCGTGCCCTCGCGCAGTCCCTCGAGAATCGTCTTGCGCTCGGAAGCGGTGCGGAAGCGGTTGAGCAGGCTCACCTTCACCGGGTAGGGGGCGAAGCGCTCGCTCAGGGAGCGCCAGTGCTGCTGGGCCAGCACCGTGGTGGGCGCCAGCATCGCCACCTGCTTGCCCGCCGTCACCGCCTTGAAGATGGCGCGGATCGCCACTTCGGTCTTGCCGAAGCCCACATCGCCGCACACCAGACGGTCCATCGGCTGGGGCTGCTCCATGTCGCGCTTCACCTCCACGATCGCCTTGAGCTGGTCGGGGGTGGGCTCGTAGGGGAAGGAGTCCTCCAGTTCGTTCTGCCAGGGGCCATCGGCGGGGAAGGAGAAGCCCGGGGCCTTGTGACGCTCGGCGTAGAGCTTCACCAGGTCCATGGCCACCTTGCGGATGGCCTTGCGCGCCCGCTCCTTGGCCCGGGTCCAGGCCGTGCCGCCCATGCGGTTGAGTTCCGGCGGCTTGTCGCTGGTGGCGCGGTAGCGGCCCAGGCTGCCCAGCTGGTCGGCGGCCACCCGCAGCAGGCCGTCGCCGTACTGCACCACCAGGTAATCCCTGGATTCGCCGCCGATGGCCAGCTTCTCGAGCCGGAGGAACTTGCCGATGCCGTGGTTGCGGTGCACCACGAAGTCGCCGGGCCGCATCTTGCCCGGATCCACCGTGCGGCTGGCGGCCCTGCGGCGGCGGCGCACGTAGCCGGTGGCGGCCAGGGCGTGCTGGCCGAAGAACTCCCGGTCGGTGATCAGCACCAGCTTCCAGGCCGGCAGCTGCAGACCCTCCAGCTCGGCGGTGCCCCGGCTCTTGAGGGCCACCGGGGTGTGCTGCTCCAGCAGCCGCTCGATCGCCGGCCTGTCGCCCGGATTGGGCACGAAGCGGGCGATGCAGTCGTGCTCCTCCAGCAGCGCCACCGCCCGGCTGGGCTGGGCCGAGAGCAGCCACACCCGGGCCCGCTCCACCTGGAAGCCCTTGATCAGCCCGGCCAGCTTGCCGAAGGCGTTGGGGTAGGCCGGCACCGGACGGCTGGCCAGATCGAAGCTGTTGCCGTGGCCGTCGCTCTCGTGCAGTTCGGCCAGATCGAAGCCGGCGAAGCCCTGCTCCGCCTCCGCCAGGGCCTCGGCCGGTGGCCGCTGCAGCAGCGCCGGCAGCGTTCCCCCCAGTTCGGCCTCGAGCTCGGCGGCCACCTCCCGGTGGTGCTCCAGCACGTGGTCGTACCACTGCTGGCCGTGGGCCAGGGCCGCCCGGCGCTCGTCGACCGCCACCAGGGTGGCGGCGGGCAGGTAGTCGAGCAGGCTGGCGGGGCGCCCCCAGGCCAGGCCCATCAACCGCCGCAGCCCCTCCGGCGTGCCCCCCTCCAGCAGTTGCTCCAGGGGCGCCGGCGCCAGCAGGGTGTCCAGCTCAGCGGGCATCGTCTCCCGCAGGGCCGCGGCCACCAGCGGTCCGTAGCCCGTGGGGGTGAGGCGCAGCACCGCGATCGGATCGAGGGAGCGCTGGCTGGCGGGGTCGAACTCGCGCAGCTTCTCCAGCTCCTCGCCGAAGAACTCCA
>JAWOBH010000233.1:0-2641 GCA_046498125.1 Prochlorococcaceae cyanobacterium
TGGCCGAGAACAGCCTCAAGCTGATGGCCCTGCGGGGCCTGGTGGAGCGGGGCAGCGGGGAGCCCTTCGAACCGGTGCTGCTGGCCTGTATGGACGAGTTGCTGTGACCCCCACCGATCTGCCCCCCAGCGCGCAGCCCCCCACCGAGCAGCTGGTGGAGGCCGTGCGCCGGGCCGACAGCAGCCAGGCCCTGCTGCTGGCCACCCGGGAGCTGGCGGCCAGCGGCGACCCCGGGGCCGCACCGGTGCTGGTGGAGGTGCTCGGATTCAACAACCCGGGCGCTGCCGTGGCCGCCGTGGACGGGCTGATCCGGCTGCGGGGGGCAGCGGTGGAGGCCCTGTTGCGGCTCGATGCACAGAACTATGGGGCGCGGGCCTGGGCGGTGCGGGCCCTGGCCGGCATCGGCGATGTGCGCGGCCTGGAACTGCTGGAAGAGGCCCTGGGGAGCGATGTGGCCGCCAGCGTGCGCCGGGCTGCCGCCAAGGGGCTGGGCAGCCTGCAGCTCGACCACCTGCCCTGCCAGGAGCAGGAGCGCATCCTGCAGCGCTGCCTTCAGGCCCTGCTGCCTGCCAGCGCCGATGGTGAATGGGTGGTGCGTTACGCGGTAGCGGTGGCTCTCGAAGCCCTGGCGAACCGCCTGCACAGCCGTGGCCAGCCTCTCCAGGCCCTGCTGGGCGGACTGGACAGCCTGGGCGGGGACGCAGCCGGCAATCCACCGGTGGTGCGGCTGCGCGCCAGGCTGGCCCTCGAGCGAATCCAGCGGTCATGAGTGTGCAACAGCGGGTGCTGTTCGTGTGTCTCGGCAACATCTGCCGCTCCCCCGCCGCCGAAGGGGTGTTTCTGCAGCGCCTGACCCAGGCCGGGCTTCAGGAGCGCTACCTGGTGGATTCAGCCGGCACGGGCAGCTGGCATGTGGGCAGACCGGCCGATGCGCGCATGCGCAGCGCCGCTGCCCGCCGCGGCATTCACCTGCCCAGCCGGGCACGGCAGCTGGAGGCGGCCGACCTGCAGCGCTTCGATCGCATCCTCACCATGGATGCCGACAACCTGGCCACGGTGGAGGCGCTGGCGCGCCGTTCAGGCTCGCAAGGTGGCCTGGCCGTGGTGGAGCCACTGGTGCGCTACTGCCGTTGCCTGACGGCCAGCGAGGTGCCCGATCCCTACTACGGCGGGGAGGAGGGATTCGAGCGGGTGCTGGATCTGCTCGAGGACGCCTGCGACGGCCTGCTGATGGCCCTCGAGCGCAGCTGAACCGCTCAGACGGAGCCTGAATCGGGATCGGGCCAGGCCTCCTCGGGCACCCGCTGCCGGAACAGGTCCACCAGGGCCTGGATCACCGCCTCGATGGTCATGCCGTCGGTCACCAGCTCCTCGGCGTCGTCGGCCTGCAGCAGTGGCGCCTCCGCCCGGGTGGAGTCGAGGTGATCGCGCTCGGCGATCTGCGCTTCCAGCTCCGCCAGGGGCGGCACCGCAAAGCCACGCTGCTCGAGATCATGGGCGCGGCGCCGGGCCCGCTCGGCCACGGTGGCGGTGAGAAACACTTTGAGTTCGGCATCGGGGAACACGGCCGTGCCGATGTCCCGGCCCTCGGCCACCAGCCCGCCCCGCTCACCCATGGCCTGCTGCTGGGCCGTGAGCGCCCGGCGCACGCAGCCATGGGCCGCCACCTGGGACACCTGGCCGGTGACCTGGGGACTGCGGATCGCCTCGCTCACCTCATGACCGTTGATCTGCACCCCGGGTTCACCGCCGCGGCCCACCACCAGCTGCAGGTCCAGCCCCTCCAGACAGGTGCCGACAGCCGCGGCATCGGCGGGATCCACCCCCTGGTGCTGCACCCACCAGGTCACCGCCCGGTACATGGCGCCGGTGTCGAGATAGAGCAGGCCCAGACGCTCAGCCAGGGCACGGGTGACGGTGCTCTTGCCAGCTCCGGCCGGTCCATCGATGGCAACGATCGGTGGGCGACTCATCAGCACGGTGTGATCGATCAGGCGGCCGGCACCGCAGCGGATGGACGCCGCCAGCAGGCACAGCCCCGTGGGGCGTGACAGCGGGGCCAGGGTATGGGCCGCCACCAGCTCTGCATACTCCACCACGGCGCCGGCCCGCTCCAGGGTCCGGTGCAACCGCGTGGCCGGATCCAGCCCGGCGTCGGCCGGGCCGTCCAGCGGCTGGAGCAGAGACTCCTGGACGGCCTGGAGCGCGGCCGGCAGCACGGCGGCCTGGTGCCGCTGCTCAGGGTTCAGGTAGCGGTTGCGGGAGCTGCAGGCCAGTCCATCGCTCTCCCGGACCGTGGCACAACCCTCAACCACCACGGGCAGACCGAGATCGGCGACCACCCGGCGCAGGATCACGAGTTGTTGCCAGTCCTTCTCGCCGAGCAGCAGCCGCTGGGGCCGCACAAGGGCCAGCAGCCGCACCACCACCGTGGCCACCCCTTCGAAGTGACCCGGCCGCCTGGGGGCGCAGAGGCTGCCCAGCAGGGAGGCGGGCGGAAGGATCCGGGTGAGGCCCTGCTCCCCGGCGGGCTGAATCTCCCCCACCGCCGGCGCGAACAGCGCCTGGGCACCAGCAGCTGCGGCCAACTCCAGATCGGCGGCCAGATCGCGGGGATAGCGCTGGAAATCCTCCAGGGGGC
>JAWOBH010000263.1:0-10739 GCA_046498125.1 Prochlorococcaceae cyanobacterium
CCGCGCTTGGGGCTGCCCCGGGTGAGCTCGGCGATCACCACCGGCAGGGGGGCGTCGGGAGCCAGGGGGGTGAGCTCGTGGGCCGGCACCATCAGATCCGCCACCGTGAGGGTGAGACGGCGGCCGAGGGAGCCGGCTGGGTGGTTGATGGGGAAGTCGACGGGCGAGATGCCGGCCCGCTCCATCCACACCGCCGCCAGGGCATCGCCGATCGCCATCGCCACCGCCGTGCTGGCGGTGGGGGCCAGGTTGAGCGGGCACACCTCCCGGTCCACCGAGGCATCCAGCACCACGTCGCAGCCGCGGGCCAGGCTCGAGCCCAGGCGCCCCACCAGGGCGATGCGGCGGGTGCCGCGGCGGATCAGGTGGGGAAGGATCGCCAGCAGTTCGACGGTCTCACCGCTGTTGGAGAGCAGCAGGGTGACGTCGTCGGGGGCCACGATCCCCAGGTCGCCGTGGAGGGCGTCCACCGGGTTGAGGAACACAGCCGTCAGGCCGATGGAGGAGAAGGTGGCGGCGATCTTGCGGGCGACGATGCCGCTCTTGCCCACTCCGGTCACCACCAGCTTGCCGCGGCGCTCGCGGCAGCTCTCCAGGTGCTGCAGGGCCGTTTCCACCTGCTCCGGATTGAGGCGGGCGGAGGCGGCGGCGATGGCGGCGGCCTCTTCCACCAGGCAGCGGGTCAGGGCGGACAAGGGCAGCAGCGAGGTCACCATCATTGTCCCAGGCCCGGGCCTGCCGCTCCAGCCCCTCCCGCGTCAGCTCCTGCCGCCCCAGCCCCTGGCCGCCGTCAGCTCCGGTGACCCACCTGGCCGATCACCCGCGCAGCGCCGAATCCCCGCTGCCGCAGAGTCTCCAGGGCCGCCTGGGAGGCCGTGGCCGGCAGGGCCGCCAGCAGGGGGCCGCAGGTCTGGGGATCGAGCCACAGCGCCTGGCTCGCTGCGGTGCTGGGGCCGCGCAGCCGCACCGGTCCCCCCAGCAGCTCCAGGCCGGCGGCGTTTGCGGGGGCCAGGCTGCTGGCGTAGCCACGCTCCAGGAGCTTCAGGGCACCGGGCAGGGCCGGCACCGCTTCCCCATCCAGTTGCACCTCCAGCTCCGGCGGGCTGGCGGCCAGCATCTCGCCCAGGTGGCCCAGCAGCCCGAAGCCGGTGATGTCGGTGCAGGCGCGGCAGCCCAACTCCCGCAGGGGCTCCACCAGCTCCGCCTGGCTCTGCTGCATCTGCGCCAGAGCCCGATCGATCCAGGCGGCGGGCGCTGCCCCGGCCATGGCGGCGGCGAACAGCACGCCGGTGCCCAGGGGGCGGGTGAGCAGCAGCACCTGGCCGGGCTGGAGTGGACCCTTGGTCCAGTGCTGCTCCGGCGCCACCGAACCGTTCACGCTCAGTCCCAGGGCCAGGCCGGCGCCATCGCGGCCCTCGAGGGTGTGGCCGCCGAGCAGAGGGGCCCCCAGGGGCTCCAGCACCGAGCCGATGCCCGCCAGGGTCTGGGCCAGCCACTCCTGCTGCAGCCCCGGAGCCGCCTGGGGCAGGGTCACCAGGGCCTGCACCCCGCTGACGCCCGCTCCGCAGGCCCACAGGTCGCTGCAGGCGTGCAGGGTGGTGAGGCGGGCATTGAGCCAGGGATCGTCCACCAGGGCGGGAAAGCCATCCACGCTCTGCAGCAGCAGCTCGCCGTTCTCGCCTCGACCGATCACGGCGGCGTCCTCGGCCTGGCCCTGCAGCCCCGCCTGCCGCAGGCCTGCGGTCAGGGTGGGCGCGGCCAGCTTGGCGGCGCAACCCCGGCAGGCCATGGCGCCCCCGGCCTCGCCGCCTGCGGTTGCGGCCGCCGCCATCGCCCCCAGCGCCGTGAAGCGGTCCATGAACGCCCGGTCGATGCGGTTCTTCCAGCACCACAGCAGCCGGCTGGGACCCACGGCCAGCCCACCCCAGAGGGCGATCGCCCGGGGACGCGCCGGCCGGCTGCCGTCGGCGAGCAGCTGCAGGGCCCGGCTCTGGGGCCGCCAGCGCCGCAGCCCGCTGGGTTCGGCGGCCAGGGGATCGCTCAGGCAGCGTTCCAGGTTGGCCGCCAGGGTGGGCGCGGCCCGCACGGCCCACACTCCCGAGGCCGGCCGGGGTGCGGCGGCGATCAGGCCGCAGTCGCCGCTGGCGAACAGGCGCGGCTGGCCCAGCACCTGAAGACTGGCTTCGGTGAGCACCCGGCCACTGGAAGGTTCGGTGGGCAGGCCCGCCGCCGCCAGCCAGGCCGGGGCGCGGCTCCCCGTGCAGGCCAGCGCGGCCCGCTGGGCAGGGTCCACCTGGCGCCGCACCGGCACGCCCGCCTCGGCCAAGAGCCGCTCGCCCAGCCGGTTGGCCGCCGCTGAGCCCAGATGCAGCTCCCGGCCGCGCAGCAGCAGAGCCGGCCGCCGGTCGCGGCCCCGCAACGCCAGGGCTACCTCCACGGCCGCCGCGCCGCCGCCGCGGATCGCCAGGTCCTGGTGCCCGCTGAGATCCCGGCTCTGGCTGTGGCTGGTTTCGGCCCAGTCGAGGAAGGGCTCCAGGGGCTTCACGGCCATGGCCGGTTCGGATGCAGGCACGGCGGTCTCGGAGCCCACATCCAGACTCAACCAGTCCCAGCGCAGGGGCGGCCGGCCAGCGAGCACCAGCGTCCGGCTGGCCGCCTCCAGGCCGGTGATCTCGGCGGCGATGAAGGTCACCCCCGCCAGCCTGCACAGCCGCCACAGGTCGATGCTGCAGTCGTCGCGGCTGTAGATGCCGGCCAGGAGGCCGGGCACCATGCCGGAGTAGAGGGCCGTGCTGGCCCGGCTCACCAGGCTGATCACCCCTCGTCCCGGGGCTGGGTTCCCGTGGTGGTCCCGACGCTGGGCGGCCATGGCCCAGCGCAGCAGCACCAGGGCGTGGGTGTGGCCGCCGCCGGCCAGAACCATGTGACCCACAGGCCGTGAGCTGTGCACTGGGCGTTCGGGGCCTCAGGCCTTCAGAAGGGCAGAGGCAGGAAGGCCTTGGCGGCGATCGGTGCCAGGAACTGCAGGGCCCCCAGGGCACCGCTCACGGCCATCATGCCGACACCGCTGCCGCCACCGCCCTGCTGCTCCGGCGCCGCCTTCACCTGCTTGGCCGCCTGGCGCAGCTGGTCGGCCTGCTCCTGCTCTCCGGCGGCCTCATAGAGGCTGGCGGCGTAGGTGAAGTCGTTGGCGGCCTCCTCACGCCTGCCGAGCTGGCTGCGGGTGATGGCCCGTGCCAGCCAGCTCACGCCGGCGGCCGGTTCGCGGCGGATGGCGGCGCTGAAGAACTGTTCGGCCTCCGGGTAGCGGCCCCTCTGGGCGGCCTCCACACCGGCGTTGTGGAGTTCCCCGAAGCTCAGCAGTCCCTGGTCGATGCCGCGGGCCCCCTGCCAGTGGGCCCGGCTGAGGGCGCCTGGGCTGAGCAGCGCACCGCTGAGGTCCGCACGGCGCAGATCGGTGCCCTCCAGGCGCGCGCCGCGCAGGTCGGCGCCGCGCAGCGATGCGCCCATCAGGCTGGTGAAACTGAGATCGGCCCCGCCCAGCCGGGCGCCATCGAGCCGTGCCTGGCCTAGGTTGGCCCGCTGCAGGCGGGCGCCGCTGAGGTCGGCATCGGCAAGCTGGGCATGGACCAGATCGGCCCCGGCCAGATCGCAGCCCTGGCAGCGGCGCTGCTCCAGCAGCTGGACCAGGGCCTCGGTGCCAGCGACCCTGGTTGGTTGCGCCGGCGGCAGGCCCTGGGCGCGGACGGCGGGACCGCCGGAGAGCAGTGCCGATGCGCCCAGCCAGGACGCCACGGCGAGCATGGCCCCAGGCGCCCGGGCGGGGGCCATGCCGGCGCGACGGGTGCCAGCGGGAAAGGGCCCCGGGAAGGGCCGGCGACGGGGGGTCATGGCCCTGAGCCTCGTTGTTGCCTTATAGCGCTGCTGCGGGCCTGCTTCAGCTGGCGCAGGGATCTTCTCCATCTGGAGGCCGTCTGCCGTGCCGCCGGGTCCCGGCCGGCCGGCCCCGCGAAGCGGCGCTGGGCATGGCTGGTGGCCAGCTCGCCCAGCGGCGCAGCCAGGCTGGGATAGGCCTGGCCGGCCCGGCGGCAGAGGGAGTCCAGGGTTTCCCCCGGCCGAGGTTCCAGCCGGAGGCTGCGCAGCAGGGCCAGCAGCTCGGCCAGCTCGCGAGCGGCGCGATCCCGGCGCGGCCGCAACCGGCGCAACTGCCAGGGCACCAGGGCGGCAACCAGCCCGAGGGCGACGCCGGCCAGGATCACCAGCCCCAGGGCCCAGCGTCGCTCCCCCAGCAGCCAGGCCAGCAGGGCCTCCTGGCGGCTGCGGTCGAAGCCCAGCCACCAGCGGCTCCAGGCCATGTCCAGACCCCACCACTGCCGCTGCAGCCAGCGCCAACCGCCCAGGGCCTCGGGTGTATCGGCCCGCTCCGCCGTCGCCGCCGGGCCCTCGCCTGCCGCCGCGCCGGCCCAGGCGCTGGGATCGACCCGCAGCCAGCCCTCACCGGCCAGCCACACCTCGCTCCAGGCGTGGGCATCGCTCTGGCGCAGCTCCAGATAACGGGCTCCGCCCACCGGAACCACCCAGGTGCCGCCCAGATAGCCGCTCACGGTGCGGCTAGGCACTCCTGCGGCCCGCATCAAGGCACTGAAGGCACTGGCGTAGTGGCCGCAGAAGCCCACCCGGGTCTCAAACAGGAACGCATCCAGCCCGTCGCGCTCGGGCAGTGTCCCTGGTCGTCTGTCGTAGCGGAAGCCACCGGCCTCGAACCACGCCTGGGCGGCCGCCACCCGGGCCGAGGCATCCGGAAGTTGGCCCCAGCGGCGCCCCAGGGCCTGCAGCCTTGGATTGGCCTCCGATGGCAGAGCCAGCGCCTCAGGTGTGGGTGCTTGCCGCTGCCAGGGCAGGGGCGCCGCCGCCGGACGCAGCCGGTAGCTGCGCCGCTCGATCGGCGGCCGCCGCAGCCGCAGTTCCCCCTCCGGCTCCAGGCGCAGGCGGAGGTCTGGGCTGGCGCTGCGGCCATCCCAGGGCACGGCGGTGAAGCGGCTGGGCTGCGCCAGCCACACCTGATCCCGGTCCGCGGCTGTTTCCAGGGCCTCCTCCAGACCGTCCGCAACCTCTTCGCCGGCCGGCCCTGGCCGGAGCAGCGCCTCGTCCTCGTCATCCCGGAGCCAGCGACGGCCGTCGAAGCGCTCATGCACCAGCACCCGCCAATAGCGCTGCTCCGGAGGCGGCGGCTGGTCGTCACCGAAGGCCACCCGTGCCGCCGCGCTGTCGTCATCCACCAGGGCGGCGATGGTGCCGGGGTCGAGCTCAGGGCTCAGACCTGTCACCCCCCGCCCCGCCGCCCCACCTGGCATGGCCGTGAGAGGCCCGCTGCGCGGCACCAGCAGAAACAGCACCAGGGCCATCGGCAGCGCCGCCGTCAGCACCTGCAGGCTCTGGCGCAGCAGGCGCCGCCAGGGGGTCGCCAGCCCGCTCTCCAGCTGCAGCAGCCCGGCCAGGCTGAGCACGGCGGCCAGCAGCTGCACCAGGCTGGGCAGCAGGTCGGGCAGCTGGGCTGCCTGCAGCCCGCACACCAGCAGCTGCAGGAGGGCCACCAGCCGCCGCCCGCCGCGATCGCGGGCCTCCACCAGCTTCAGGGCCGCCAGCACCATCAGCGCCAGGCTGAACCCCCCCAGTCGCCAGGTGGGATCGAGGCCCACGCTGCCCGCCGCCAGGGCGGTCATGGCCAGCCATTGCAGCTGCCGCGAGGGCAGGGAGGAATCCCCGGGGGGGCGGCGGAGCATGGCGGAAGGCGTGGCTCTGGCCCTCATCCGGGGATGCTGGTTGGAGATGCGGCCGGCGCCGTGGCCAGAGCCATCAGGCAGCGGTCGCGGTGCTGGCGGTCCTGGCCCGGTGGCAGGCGCTGGTGGCTCAGCACCAGGCCATAGGCCTCGCCGCGGCGGCTGCGCAGCCAGATCTCGGCGGCCAGATGCTGCAGGGCCAGCTCGGGCTCCACCCCCGCCGCCGGCATCAGCAGCGGCGGCTCGCCGCCGGGGTCGTGAAACACCTTGCTGAGCTTGCCGCGGCCCTGGGCGAGGGCCTTCCAGGCCACCCGTGCCTGGCTCTCCTGGGGCCGGTGGGGGCGCAGGTCGTGCCAGTGCTCGCTGCCCTCGCGTCCGCTGCCGGCCGCTGCCTCCCCGCTGGCCGTGGCGGGCATGGCCCGGCCCACCGGTCCGGGTCGGCGGGCCGGGATCACCGCCTGGCGGGCGGCGGGGGCCCAGAGGCTCCAGCACACGAACAGGCCCAGGGGCGCGGTGGTGCTGATCAGCAGCAGGCCGGGGGCCTGCAGACCGCGCTGCTGGCAGTGCCAGCTGAGCTCGAGGCTGCTGGTGCCCGCCGGGATCTGCCGTGGGCCGGCGGAGGGGTCAGAGGCCGGCTGGCCGGCAAGGCGCAGGCGGATGGCGTTGCGGGCGTGGCGGCTGCGGGCCAGCAGCGGGTAGCTGAGCGGTTCGCCGGCGAAGCCCGGCTTGCTGTTCAGGCACTCCAGCTCCAGCCCCTGAAGGTTGAAGTGGGTGAGATGGAGGGCCAGCAGCTGCAGCGTGAGCATCAGGAAGCTGAGCAGCAGCGGGCCGTTGCTCTGGGTCTGGATGCCCACCAGCTGCAGCAGCAGGGCACCCCCCAGCCAGAGCACACCGAAGCTGGTGGGAAGGATGTAGAGGTTGGCCAGCCGCAGCTGCAGCCGCTCGCCCTGTTGCACCCGCCCGAAGCGGCCCGGCCAGCCCAGGCCGCGGCGCTCAGCGGATCGCATTGACCTTCTCCAGCAGCGCGCGGCTGAGCTGGCCGCCCCCGCCGGGATCGAGCCGGTGCTCGGCCACGGCGCTGAACACCGCCTGCACATCGGCGGGGGTGACGAAGTTGCGCCCCTCCAGCAGCGACCAGGCCCGGGCCGCGGCCAGCAGCCCCTGGGAGGCCCGCGGTGAGAGCGGCGCGCCGGGGCGGTCCGGGGTCCGGCTGGCGGCCACCAGATCGAGCACATAGTCGATCAGGGCCGGGCTGCAGTGCTGCTGCCGGCAACGGCGCCGCAGGCTGAGCAGATCCTGGGGCTGACCCGCCGCCACCATGGCGGCCAGGTCGAGGGCCTGGCCGCTGAGCAGAGCCCGTTCGGCCTCGCGCTCCGGGAAGCCCAGGCTGAGGCGCATCAGGAAGCGGTCGAGCTGGGACTCCGGCAGGGGCGAGGTGCCCACCTGGTCGAGGCTGTTCTGGGTGGCGATCACCATGAACGGCACCGGCAGTTCGTGGCTGGTGCCGTCCACGCTCACCCGCCCCGTGGCCATCGCCTCCAGCAGGGCGCTCTGGGTGCGGGGGCTGGCGCGGTTGATCTCATCGGCAAGCAGCACCTGGCTGAACAGGGGGCCGCTCTGGAACCGGAACTGACCGCTGGCGGGATCGAGCACGTTGACCCCGGTGAGGTCGGCCGGCAGCAGGTCGCTGGTGAAGCTCACCCGCTTGAACGCCAGCCCGTAGCTGCGTGCCAGGGCTTCCGCCAGGGTGGTCTTGCCGGTGCCGGGCAGGTCTTCCAGCAGCAGATGGCCCCCGGCCAGCAGGCAGGCCAGGGACAGCCGCACCGGATGCTCCTTGCCCAGCAGCACCCGACCGATGCCGGCCACCAGATCGTTCCAGGCAGCCAAGGCCTTCCGCCAGCACCACCTGATTGTGGCGGCGGGCCGTAGCGTTCGCCCATGGGCAATGGGCCGGCGAGCGAACGCCATGGCGGCAACCTGGCGGCCGCTGCCCGGCGGCTGGGCCGCTCCCCTGGCTCCCTGCTCGATGCCAGTGCCTCGCTGGTGCCGTTCGCGCCTCCTGCGACGGCGCGCCTGGCGCTGCTGCGGGCGTCACTGGCCGCGGCGCCGCGGGTGTATCCCGACCGCGGCTGGCAGCGCCTGCGGGCCCTGCTGGGCCGCCAGCACGGGCTTCCGGACGACTGGGTGCTGCCGGGCAACGGCGCCGCCGAGCTGTTCACCTGGGCGGCCCGGGATGCGGCTGCCCTTGGTGAGAGCCTGCTGCCGGCCCCCGGCTTCGCCGATTACGAGCGCGCCCTGGCCTGCTGGGGCGGGCTCTGGCGCCACCTGCCCCTGCCGCTGCACTGGGAAGGCCCCTTCCCCCAGCCGTTTCCAGCAGGTCTGGCCCCCCCCGCCGGCCGGGGCGGTGCTCCGGTGCTCTGGCTCACCAACCCCCACAACCCCACCGGCCAGCTCTGGAGCCGGGCCTCCCTGGAGCCCCTGCTGCAGCGCCACCAGCTGGTGATCTGCGATGAGGCGTTCCTGCCCCTGGTGCAGGGCGGGGAGGCTCAGTCGCTGATTCCGCTGCTGCCCCGCCATCCCAACCTGGTGGTGGTGCGCAGCCTCACCAAGCTGCTGTCGCTGGCGGGGCTGCGGCTGGGCTACGCCCTCGGTGCTCCTGAGCGGCTGGCGCGCTGGGCGGCCTGGCGGGATCCCTGGCCTGTCAACGGCCTGGCCCTGGCGGTGGGGGAGAGCCTGCTGATGCGGCCCTGCTGGCTGCGGCGCTGGACCGGGCGGGTGCAGCGCTGGACGGCCCGGGAGGGCCCCTGGCTGACCGAACAGCTGCAGCGCTGGCCGCAGCTCACCCCCCTGCCCTCGGCCGCCAACTTCCTGCTGGTGCGGGGGGAGGACTCCCTGGTGGACCTGCGCCACGGCCTCGAGGAACGCCACGGCATCCTGCTGCGCGACTGCCGCTCGTTCGCCGGCCTCGGCGCGGGTTGGCTGCGCATCGGCCTGCAGGATCGCCACGGCCACCGCCGCCTGCTGCGGGCGCTGGACCGGGAGCTGGGCTGAGGGGAGCTGGCCTGGGACGGCCGCGCGTCGGCCTTCAGGCCAGCTCCACCAGCAGGCTTGCCAGGCGCCGGTCGGCGTCCCGCACCGCCAGTTGCTCCATGCCCGCGGCCATGGCCGTGAGCGGATCGGCGGCCGGTGGCACGCCCCGCAGCCGTGGCCCCAGCAGCCTCCAGATCGCCCGCTCCAGGGTGGGCAGCTCGGGGCTGTGTTCGGCCACGATCAGCGCCGCCCCCAGCCGCGCCGCGGCCTGGGCATTGGCGTCCTGGTGGCGGTCGGCGGCCGCCGGGTAGGGCACCAGGATCGCCGGGGTGCCGCACACGGCCAGCTCGCTCAAAGCCCCGGCGCCGGAGCGGCTGATGGCCAGGTCGGTGCGCTGCAGCAGGCCCGCCAGCTCGGCGCAGAAGGGCCGCTCCACGACCCCTGGGGGCAGGGCTCCGCCGGCCTCCGGGTCCTGGCGGCCGGTGAGGTGCACCACGCGCACCCCCTCGGCGCTGAGTCGCCCCAGCAGGGGGCGGACCATGCGGTTCAGCCCCACCGCCCCCTGGCTGCCGCCCATCACCAGCAGCAGGGGCCCGGGACCCTCCGGCAGCCAGTCGGGGGCGGGCGAGCACTCCAGGAACTCCCGGCGCACCGGCGTGCCGGTCACCAGCGGCCGGCAGCGGGGCAGTCGTGCGGCGGCATCGTCCAGCCCCACCGCCACCCGGGTGCAGAGCTGCCCCAGCAGCCGTGTGACCCGACCCGGCACGGCGTTGCTGTCATGCAGCACCACCGGAACGCCGCACCAACGGGCCGCCAGGATCGCGGGTGCGGCGATGTAGCCGCCGCTGCTGAACACCACGTCGATGCCTTCGCGACGGATCAGCCGCCGCACGCTGCCGATCGCCCGCAGCAGCCGCAGCAGATTGAGCAGCTTGCGCAGGCCGCGCCCCTGCAGCCCACCGGCTCGCACGGTGTGCAGTGGGTAGCGGCTGGGCACCAGCTCACGCTCCAGCCGGTCCGGCACCCCCAGCCAGCGCACGTCCCAGTCGGCCGGCAGGGCCTCGGCCACCGCCAGGGCCGGGAACAGGTGACCACCCGTGCCGCTGGCGGCGACAAGGAGCCTGGGCATGGGGTCGCTCTCGAGCGCGCCTAACTTAAAAGCGCTCCCACCAAGCGCTCCCTGCAGGCCCATGCGGCGTTTCCGCCCCCTCTTCCCTCGCCGCTTCCCCCTGGCCGCCGCCGCGGCGCTGCTGCTCGCCGCAACCCTGCCCGCCCGGGCGGCTGCCCCTTCCCCCCAGCAGCTTCAGGCCCTGGAGGCGGCCTTCAACGGCCAGGGCGATCTGGGGGCGCTGCTGCAGGAGGGGCCGGGTCTGCATTTGAAATTCATTCCATGTTCGATATCGATTTTGACATCTATACTGCCGCTGAGTGTGAGTTCAACCCCGGTTTTAGGATCAGTATATTTTATCTCCCCTTCACTTGATAATTGTTTATTTGTATCTGACGGAGAAGACCCGAATACCAGGCGGAAGACCCTGTCATCAGTGCTTTTTCCCGGCAGCAGCTGAACTTGTTTCTCCAGTCCGTCCGACTGGGTGAAGGATTGAAACATTCGTGACGCAGTGTCCGGTGCCATCAGATCACTGTGGGTCATTTCTTTGAAAAAATAACCGCTTCCCTGAAGAATCACTTCTTCCAAAGCGACATCTTCGGTTGTCAGGGTGTAGTGATCGGTGGCATTTTTCTGGACTGATACGATCCGGCGTAAAAAACCATGCCCGGAACCGCTTACAACCACATCACCGGGGAACAAGGAATCCAGGTCAGGAATGGTTCCTGAGGCAAGCACAACATCCAAAACAACCTGATCCTGGCTCAGGAACCATTCCTGACCTGGATTCCTTGTTCCCCGGTGATGTGGTTGTAAGC
>JAWOBH010000185.1:0-4647 GCA_046498125.1 Prochlorococcaceae cyanobacterium
CTCCTGCTTCTGGTCGTCGCTAAGCCGGGTGGCCGCCATCGGCGTTGCCTGTGCGCAGCACGCCACTGTAGGGGCCACCGCTCGGACGGCCGTTGGCAGAATGCCACCCACGGGCTCCCTTAGCTCAGCTGGATAGAGCAGCCGCCTTCTAAGCGGCCGGTCGTTGGTTCGAGTCCAACAGGGGGCGTTGCTGGTGGGGGGCGCCAATCCCCCATACCGGGCGGGTGCCGCCGTGGCTAGAGAGAGGGTGAAGGGTTCAGGACATCACCATGGCCCAGCTGAATGCCGGTCGCAGCGCGACCCACCAACCCCGCCATGACGGCGTGAACACCGAGGCCCATCGCGGCGATCCCTACCGTCCGGAAGCCAAGATCGCCGAGCCGGCCGTCTGCCCCGACTGCCAGGCCTCCTATCGCAAGGGGCGCTGGTGCTGGGAGCCGCCCGCCGCCGAGGCCACACCGCACCGCTGCCCGGCCTGCGCGCGGATCCACGACGGCCTGCCGGCCGGCCTGCTCCACCTCAGCGGCGCCTTCGTGGCCAGCCACTGCGAGGAGATCATGCGCCTGGTGAACAACACCGAGGCGCGCATCCGCAGCGAGCGGCCACTGGAGCGCCTGATGGCCGTGGACACGGCTGACGCCGGCCTGGGAACCGAGGATGACCGCGGTGTGGAGCTGAGCTTCACGGGCACCCACATCACCCGCGCCGTGGGCAAGGCGATCGAGGCCGCCTACGGCGGCCGGCTGGAGGCGCCCTTCGGCGAGCAGGGGGGGGTGCTGCGCTGCCACTGGCAGCGCGACTGAAGCGGCTCACTGGGGCTGCAGGTGGTCGCTCACATCCACCAGGGGAATCTGGGCATGGCCCCAGCTTGAGGTGCCCAGCAGGTTGGGCGCCCCTTCGAACGGCCGTGCCCCCTCGCCGGCCGCAAAGGCCCCATCGGTCCAGGCCACGACCAGGTTGCCGAGCACGCCGCCGCTGCCGCTCTCCCCTGGGCGCAGGTTGAAATGGTCGCCGCGGTTGGCCAGCACCAGCCGGTGACCGAGGGCGGTGGCGCCGCCCCTGGAGATCGGGTTCACGGCCTCCGGATCGGGGGGCACCACCCAGTCGTTGCTGCCGCTCACCATCAGCACACGCGACTGGATCTCACGACCGGCTCCCTGCGGAAACAGCAGGGCCAGGGGCGGGCTCACGGCCACCGCTGCAATCACCCGGCGGTCCGCCAGGCTGGCCATCTCGGCGGCATCGAGCCAGCTGCACTGCAATGTCCAGCTGAGGTTGCGCTCCGGGTCCCTGAGGTCGTTGCAGCGCTGCCTCAGCCTGGAACTGGTGGTGGGCAGCCCGGCCACCTGCAGCGCTGTGGTGGCACCCCAGGAGTGGCCGATCACCACCACCTGATCGCTGTTCACCGGGCCCACCGCCAGACTACCGGCGGCGGCGCCATCGATCACGGCCGAAAGGTCCTTGGGCCGGTAGAGCAGTTCCTCGGGGGCCGGAGGGGGCACCTGGCCGCGCAGCAACTCCTGCTGCTGCTGCTCATCGCTGCCCGGGTGGCGGGGCAACACCACCGTGTAGCCCGCCGCGGCCAGGCGCTGGCCCCAGCCCTCGAACGAGCGCGGTCCGTCCCAGAGGCCATGGGAGATCAGCACCAGGCGGCCGTTGCCCCCCTCCGCCGGCCGCAGCACCACCAGCTGCAGGGGCTCGGCGCGGTGCTCCACCGGCAGGCTCTGGTCGCTGCGCCGCACCGGCAACCCGGCGGGCAGGGCAGCGGGTACAGGCGCGGCTGGCACGGAGGCGATCAGAGCATCGGTGCGGCTGCGTTGGGCGAGCACCTGCTCGCTCACCTCGCGAATGCGGCCCAGATTGAAGCGCACCCGCTCGCCCGGAATCGCCTTGATCAGCGACAACAGGGTGGGCTCGCCGTTGGCGGAGGCGGCCTGCAGCGCCGCCTGCAGCTCATCGCCCGTGAAGTCCTGATCCGCCCCCTCCACCGTGCCCAGGGAGGAGAGCACCAGCAGGGCCTGGTCCAGCAGGGGCGAACCCAACGAGCCCTCGGCGAGGTTCACCAGCCCCACCGGCACCGGCTGGTTGAACACCTCGGCCAGCTTCGGACCCAGGGCACCCCGGCTGGCGCGGTCGAGTTCGGCCAGATCGCTGGTGCCCTGGCGCAGCAGGGCGGGATCCTCCAGCTCCGGCACCCGCACCATCACCTCCATGTCGAGAAGGGGAAACTCGATGATCACCTCCTCGAGCGCCCGGGCGGGCGGGGCCGCCACCAGCCCGGCTCCAAGCAGGGCGGAGCTCAGCAGCCGGCCCAACAGGCGGCCCGGCTGACGGCCCGGCGCATCAGTGAGCCGCGGCTGGCGGCGGCGCCGGGAACGACCAGGGGAGAGCATGCCGGATCGGGGGGGATCAGCGGACGCTAGCGGCAACTGGCCGTTCAGCCCTGGGGCTGGACGCCCGGCCGGGTGGCGATCACGGCGAAGAAGGGGTCCCCCTTGGCGCCGAGCCAGCCCAGGGGCCCGGCGGCCGGGGTGTCCTCGGCGATCAGCTCGGGCCGTGGCCAGCCCTGGGCCATCAGCACCCGGGCCACGGTGGCCAGGTGGTCACGGTCGCTGCCGTCGGTCCACACCTGGGGGGCCTTCTGAAAAAACATGCGGTTGCTGAAGGCCACGATCAGCTGGCCCCGGGGCCGCACCACCCGGGCCAGCTCGGCGGCGATGGCCTCGGGATACTGGAGGTACTGCCAGCCGGCAACCATCAGCACCGCGTCCACGCTGGCGTCCTCCAGGGGCAGGCGCTGGTCGACGTTGAGGTTCTGCAGCCAGTGGCGATCGAGACGCGGATTGGCCTGCAGCTCCTTCGCATTGAGGCCGTGGCCGATCACCTCCTGGTAGGTCACCTCATCAGGCAGGTGGCTCACCCAGCTGCTCATCAGATCCAGCACCACCGCGCAGGGGGGGATGCGCTCGCGGTAGAGCGCCGTGAGCCGGGAGCGGAAGGCGGCATCGAGGTGCTGCACGAACCGGGGCTCGGCGTAGAAGAGGGCGTCATCGCCCGCGTCGAGCTTGCGGCGCTCGGCCGGGCTGAGCACCTCCATCACCGGCTCCACCGTCTGGGGCATCAGCCCACCGCCTCACGCAGTCCCATCCTGGGGCGCACCAGCAGGCCATCGCGAGGGGAGGGGCTGGGGATCACCTGCAGCTCCAGGTTCTGACCGGGCACCAGCTCCAGCTCCACCCTCCGCAGCAGCCCCACCGCCAGCAGCCGGATCTCCAGCTCCGCCAGGGCCCTGCCCAGGCACACCCGCTCGCCGCCACCGAAGGGCAGCAGGGCCACAGGGCAGTGGCCGTCGAGGTGGCGCTGGGGGCGGAACGTCTCCAGGTCGGCCTCGGCTGGGGTCCCGGATGCGGCCTGAGTCGGGGCATGACGGTTGTGGGCGGCCAGGGCCACCTACACCACCCGGCCAGCGGGCACCAGCACCCCATTGAGCACGAGCGGCGCCGTGGTGCGGCGGAAGAAGCCGCCCACCGGAGGAGTCAGCCGCATCACCTCCTGCACCAGGGCATCGAGGCGCGGCGCCCGGGCCGGGTCGTAGGCGGTGGTGGCCTGCTCCGGCGCCGGCGGCCAGCTCAGGGTTGCCAGCTCCTGACGCAGCCAGGCCTCTGCCTCCGGGTGCTGCAGCAGGGCCAGCAACAGGCAGCTGAGCGAGGAGGCGGTGGTCTCGTAGCCGGCGAACAGCAGCAACAGCAGCTGCTCCACCACGTCGTCGTCCGCCAGGGGCAGGCCCGCCTCATCCAGCCCGCCGGCCAGCAGATCGAGACCGCCGGCGGCCAGGGGCTGGCCGGCCGCAGCCTGGGCCTGGGCCCGGAGCAGCACCGCCGCCAGCCGCTCCAGCAGCCGCTCCCGGGCCGCGAGGGCGCGGGCGAAGGGAGTGCCCGGGATCGCCAACGGAAAAGAGAACAGCCCCCTGGTCCAGATCTCGAAATCGGCGAACAGAGCCTCGCGGTCGTCGCCGTCGAGCCCCAGCACCACCGTGGCGATCACGGTGAAGGCGAAGCGCCGCAGCCGCTCGGCCAGCGCCACCGGCTCACGGGCCTGGGCCAGCTCGGCCGCCAGCTCCTCCACCAGGGCCACGATCGCCGGGCTGTAGCGGCGCAGGGCGGCGGCGGCGAACAGCTGGCCCACCACCCGCCGCCGGGCCCGGTGGTCGGCGCCGTTGCGGTTCGCCAGGGAGCGGCTGCCCAGCAGCTCGCGCACGCTGGCGGGCCACCAGCCCTCCACGCTGCGGGAGTCGGCGAGCAGATCGCTGATCGCCCGCTCGCCACGGATGAACACCAGCGGCTGGCCCAGCAGCCGCGTTTCGAACACGTTGCCGTGGCGCTGGAAGCGCCGCCGGGCGAACTCTGGATCGCGAAAGAAGGCCAGGGTTTCGATCACACCGCTGGCGGCACCGGTGCCGGGCAGAGGGCGGGGCGGGGCGGCCGTCATCGGGGGCTCCCTCGGCAGGGGACGGGTGGAGCGGGCGAACCCCACACTGGCGGGAAGCCGGACTGAGCGTGACCAACGACGCCTGCCGCCGTGCCCCTGGGCACCTGGGCAGGTTCCTCTGCACCGCAGTGGTTCCCTGGCCCGGAATCAGCCCGACGG
>JAWOBH010000193.1:0-3979 GCA_046498125.1 Prochlorococcaceae cyanobacterium
GTTTGATAATTGCAGGTAAAGGTGGTACTAAAGAGTATGCAGTAGCAAGCTGTACAGTTGATATTAGAGTAACTGCTGATACAACTGATGGTAAAGTTGTCTGGTGTAAGAGTCTAAAAAAAGAAATTGTAGGCGAAAAAATTGGCTTAAAGATATTTTCTTTTACCTTTTCCCACGAACCACGCTCGTCCTGGAACTCGTGGTAGTGCCATACCGTGTCCCCGTGCTCCAGCCGTGACATTCCGGTATCCGCCACTCCGGACAGGTATGCACCGATATCCCCGTACATCTCAGCCAGTCCCTGTGCCAGCCGAGCAGGTCTGAGGTTCTCAGAGGCTTGGTTGAAATCCCTTCCCCAATTGTTGCTTGGTAGAGCTCGAGGAGCTGGTTCCGCTCCAATTCTTCCATCACCACCGGATCGTTGATACCCAGGCGGTTGCGCAGGACCAGGCCATTTGAGCCAGGTTCACACTCCGCCGCAGATCCAAGCACTTTGTACCGACTCAACCCCTGCTCTCCGCACGCCTGGGCCTCATTTTGACGACTTCTCGACGTCCTCGGCACCATGCGCAGCGGCCTCTGGAGCATCGATGAACACGGACTTTGATCGAGCCGCTGATCGGCGTGAACGTGGAAGGCATCAAGACGCTGGCGGTAGAGCTCCAGCAGCTGGTCGCGCTCGGCGATGGTCTCGCGCAGGCGCTGGACGGTGGCGGAGGGGGGCGGGGGCATGGCTTGATGCTGGCGGGGGGTGACGGGGGTGGCACTGGTGGAGGAGCAGCTTTGGTGCCATGGCGCTCCTTCACCTTCCTTCCGGCAAGATCTGTCAGGCGACCCGATTTCAGGGCGTGCAAGCCTTGGGCACGTAGCACGCGCGCTAACATGTAACGGTCGTTTCGGGTTGACTACTACAGCTCTCGCGTTCGCGAGGAGATCGAGTCCTGGCCTGTCGATCTGTTGGCTCGCTGCGTAGCCGAAGGCTTCTGCGGAGCAGTTGAGCTGCTCGATCTGCTTGAAGACCACGGCCCCCTGCTCGGGGCGCCTCACTCCAAGCCCATGGGCGGCGGGCTGTTCGAGCTCAGGCCCAAAGGCCCTTCCGGCATCGGCCTTCTATTGCTTCTGCAATGACCGAGTGATCACCGTTCTCCACGCCTTCGTCAAGAAGACCCAGAAAACACCCAGACGAGAGCTTCTACTTGCTCGAGCACGCCTCAAGAACGTCAAACACCATGGCTGACATTCCTTATCGACCGGTGATCCGCGATCGCCTGACCGAACGATCGAAGGTAGAGCAGATCCCTGGCTACAACGAGGCAAGGCAGGAAGCTGCCGTGGAATTCCGCCTGCTCAGGCAGCTTCTCGAGGCCCGCAGGCGGGCCGGTCTCACGCAGGAGGATGTGGCCTTGCGGATGGGCACAACGCGCAGCGCCATCAGTCGGCTCGAGGGATCCCGCAAGCACCTGCCCGCACTGACAACCCTCCGCCGCTATGCCGATGTGCTCGGTTGCGATGTGGAGATCAGCCTCGTGCCTCGATCCCCTGGGCCCGCTTCACCACCTTGATCAGCTGTGTCGGTGGGCCGATCCTGGCTGGTTGAGGCGGGGGTGGCACTTGTGGGGGAGAAGCCCTGCGGCGATGCCATGCCCACAGCCAAGCCTTGCGGGACGCCTCATCACCCTTTGCGTGCGTCGTTTGTACTAACGTTGTCCAGCTGCTCAAGTAAAAGAAGTCTCGCGATGGCTGCCATCGGGGCTTCACCTCCTGCCCGCTCAGCCCGGCTCGGCCTGCGCGCCACGCCGGAACAGGAAGCCGTGCTGCGTCGTGCTGCCGAGGTGTCCCACAAGTCGCTCACCGACTTCATCCTCGACAGTGCCTGCCTCGCCGCTGAGCAGACGCTCCTGGATCAGCGCCTGTTCATGGTCTCGGGCTCCCAGGCCCAGGCCCTGCTCGATCTGCTGGATCGCCCCGAACAGGTCAACGAGGGGCTGCGTGATCTGCTCGCCAGGCAGGCACCCTGGGATTCCCAGTGACCTGGCGGCCGCCGGAGCCGCTGGCCGTCCAGCACCGGCTGGAAGGCTTTGACTGCGGCAAGCCCACAGTCAATCACTGGCTGTTGCACCACGCCCGCCAGGCCCAGACCGGTGGCTCGGCCCGAACGTTCGTGGTCGCCGACGAGGAGAACCGCGTTGCTGGCTACTTCAGCCTCACCGTGGGCCAGGTCGACACGGTGGAGGCGCAGAGCGCATCCGTCAGGGCATGGGGCGATTCCCGCTGCCCGGGGTCATCCTGGCCAGGCTCGCCGTGTGACGGGAGAACCATGGGCGTGGCCTCGGTGTCGGGATGCTTCAGGACGCGATCCGTCGCACGCTGGTGATCGCCGAGCAGGCCGGGATCCGGGCGATCCTGACCCATCCCATCGACGAGGACGCGGCGCGCTTCACCACCCGGTTCGGATTCACCGCATCGCCGCTGCGCCAGCAGCAACTGCTTCTGCTGCTCAAGGACGCGAGGAAGATCCTCCGGTGAGCAATGGGGGCATCCGGCTGGGGTGAGACGGGGGTGGCACTGGTCAGGAGGACATCTGCCCTCTGAACGTGTGGCCTGCTTCGTTTTGCCGGCTGCCGGGCGACCGGGCCAGGTTTGGTTTTGGGCGGCCTGTCAGGCCATCGCCCCTGCTGGGATCCCTTCTGGCTGTGCCGCCCCAGCCCCCCCCCACCCCAAGACTGATGACAAAAGGCACACAAGGCCTTAACGTGTTGCCATGAAGCCCTTTCGCTGGAGCGCTGGCAAGAACGAGGTCCTTCAGCTTCAACGAGGCGTTTCCTTCGAGGCCGTGGTGGTTGCCATCGAATCCGGTGATCTGCTCGACATCGTTGAGCATCCGAACCAGGCCCGATACCCAGGCCAGCACATCCTTGTCGTTCTGATCTCCGGTTATGCCCATCTGGTGCCTTATGTGGAGGCCGATGATCACCTCTTTCTCAAAACAATCATTCCCAGCCGCAAAGCCACCATCGCCTACCGCCCAGGAAACCGACCATGAACCCCCTTGATCACGAAGAGCAGGAGATCCTGGAAGCCTTCGAAGCGGGCACTCTCCGTTCAGTGGCTACGGCTGCAGAGCGCTCCCGCCTGGAAGCCTCCGCAAGGTCAACGGCCAGCAAGGATCAGCGCATCAACATTCGCCTCACCAGTGAGGATCTAGGCGCCTTGCGTGCCCGTGCCCTGCAGGAGGGCATTCCCTACCAGACCCTGATCAGCAGTGTCCTTCACAAGTACGTGAGCGGCAGGCTTCTCGATCGACCCTGAGCGTGTGGAGCTTCGTGGTTTCGGGCGGCCCGTCAGGCAGTAGCCCCTGTTGGGAATGCTTCTGGCTTGGGCGTATAGTGGCTGCAGCCAACGCGGCTCCGGGTGTGGCCGTGCCGCCCCAGTCCCCTTCAGCCGCACGACCGGTGGGCAGGCCACGGTTCAGTAGTGCTGTTTGTCCTTGATGACCGCCCGAACGCCTCCGCGGGGGGATTGGTCATCACCTGTTCGCCGGGGGATTCGATGCCAATGGGCATGACACACCGTCTGCCCCCCGGGTACCTGAGCGGACTGTTCTGGGTGCAGCAATGCCTGGAGACCTACCTGCGCGCAGCCCTGATCGCTCAGGGTGTGCCCTGCCGCAAATGCCGGGATCTGGTTCGGCCCAGCGAAAAACTGCGCGACCCGATCCCGGGTTGGCGGCCCTGGCCTACCTCGATCCCGGCGCATGCCATCCCGAACCAAATGAGGACCTGCCCTGGGCCCTGGCCCAGGCCGGACCGCTGCGCGACGTGCTGAGGCTCTGGTTCGACAGCCTGGCAGCAGCCCCTGAGGAAAACACCGCTCAGCAGAATGACCTACGGCGTACAGATGCAATGTACAAACCATGACACAGGTCTCCGTGTCTCACCTGCGCCAGCACCTGCCCGCCTACCTGAAGCGGGTGCAGGCG
>JAWOBH010000202.1:0-3346 GCA_046498125.1 Prochlorococcaceae cyanobacterium
CTCGCCGCCCTCGAGGCCGAGGGCGGCGAGCCACTGGGGCCAGAGGGCATGGCTGCGCTGGCGCAGCCGCCAGGCCCGGCCGCTGGAGCGGTGGAACACCTGGGCCATCAGCACCCCCAGGGCGGCCCAGCTGCCGGCGGCGGCTGCTGGAGGGCCGTCGATGGCAGGGTCCACCAGCAGCACCGGGTGGCCACGGCGCTGGAGCAGCCAGGCGCTGGCCAGGCCCACCAGGCCGGCCCCCACCACGAGCACCGGCTCAGCCGGCCTGACGGGCGCGGGCGGCGGCAGCGGGCCGGGTTCGCTCAGGGTCTCTCGGTCAGACCTGCTTGAGGTCTTCCTGCACCTGGGCCGGCAGGATCTGGGCGTACTTGCCGAAGCCGCTGGCCACGGAGATGTAGGTCTTGCGCAGGGCATCGGCGTCCTGCAGGCGGGCGGCCTCATCGAGCTGGGCCAGGGAGCGCTTCAGCTGCTCAGCCAGGCGCTTGGCTTCCGGCTGGTCGTCGGGCAACAGGCGCTGGTTGATGTAGAGCATCTGGCGACCCACTTCCTGCATCGGACCGTGGATGAGGTTGCGGGTGAACGTCCAGTCGCGCTGATTCACCAGGTCGGCCAGCTCGGGAAGGCGATCGCGGGCGGCCAGGAAGCCTTCGGCCTGGCGCTCGATGAAGGCGATGTCCTCGGCGCTGAGGGTGGGTGGCTGGGCCTTGGCCCCGCCGCAGGCGGAGAGGCTGAAGCAGAGCACGGCCGCCAGGGCCACGGACAGGAGCCGGCGCAGCGGCTGCAGCAGGCCTGAAATCGGCCAGGCGGGCAGATGCGAGGCGGCCAGACGCGAGGCGGGCAGTGGTGAAGTGAGCAGCGGCGTTGAGACCTGGACAGGGGCCATCGTCGGGGCGCAGCGGCAGTGGCAGAGGCTGACTGTATCGGTGCTTCGGAGCCTGGCAGCCCCGGTTGTCGCCGCTCGCAACCTCCCCGCTGAGGAGCGCTAAAACGGAATGAGTATGAGATAGATCGATGCGTGAGGCCGTGCTGCCCCTGGCCGCCATCCGCCGGCCCCTCGAGCGCGTGCTCGATGAGGCCAAGGTGGCCTGGCTGGTGGAGGCGATCGCCGCCGAGGGCCTGAAGGAGCCCATCGACGTGCTCGAGGTGGACGGGGAGCTGTGGGGCTTCAACGGCTGCCACCGGGTGGCGGCCCACGAGCGGCTCGGCCTCACCACCATTCGTGCCCGGGTGCGGCGCGCCAACCGTCAGGTGCTACGCATGCACATGCTCTGAGCCCCTGCCGGCCCTGCCGCGATGCCGCCTGCCACCGCCATCCTCCAGGTGATCTGTCCCGACCGCCCTGCTCTGGTGAGCGAACTCTCGGGCTGGGTGGCGGCCAACGGCGGCAACATCCGTCACGCCGATCACCACACCGACGCCGGTGCCGGTCTCTTCCTCAGCCGCATCGAATGGCAGCTGGAGGGATTCGGCCTGCCGCGGGCGGCCATCACCCCGGCCGTGGCGGCGCTTGCCGAGCGCCTCGGCGGCGAGGGCCAGGTGCACTTCTCCGATGAGCTGCCGCGGGTGGCGATCTTCGTGAGCCGCCAGGATCACTGTCTGGTGGATCTGCTCTGGCGCACCCGCGCCGGCGAGCTGCCGATGACCGTGCCGCTGGTGGTGTCGAATCACCCGCAGCTGCAGGCCACCGCCGAGGACTTCGGCGCCACCTACGTGCATCTGCCGGTGAGCCCGGCCACCAAGGCGGAGGTGGAGGCCGAGCAGCTGCGGCTGCTGGCCGAGCACGGCATCGAGCTGGTGGTGCTGGCCAAGTACATGCAGGTGCTCAGCGGCGACTTTCTCGAGCGTTTCGACGCCGCCGGCCGCGCGGATGGATCGGGGGCGTCGGGCCATGGTGTGATCAACATCCACCACTCCTTCCTGCCGGCTTTCCAGGGGGCCCAGCCCTACCACCGCGCCTGGGAGCGGGGGGTGAAGCTGATCGGCGCCACGGCCCACTACGTGACCGAGGAACTCGACGCCGGGCCGATCATCGAGCAGGCCACCGTGCACGTGAGCCACCGCGACGAGGTGGACGATCTGATCCGCAAGGGCCGCGACACCGAGCGCCTGGCCCTGGCCCGGGCCCTGCGCCTGCACCTGCGCCGCCAGGTGATGGTCTACCGGGGCCGCACGGCGGTGTTCGACTGAGGCGTTCGCGTGCGGCTCAGGCTGCGGCCGGCGCGGCGGCTCCGGCCTCCAGGGCCTCCGCGGCGTGACGGGCCAGGGTGGCCGGCGGCAGCGGCCCCTCCAGGTGCTGCCAGGGCAGTACCCGTTCGCTGCTCCAGGTGGCGTGGATCACATCCTCCCAGGGAGGCGGCAGCGGAGTGTCCGCGCTGCGGGACACTGCCGGATCGTGCTCGCCGGCCAGCACGGCCCGGTAGGCCTGCTTCCAGCCCCCCAGGCTCTCGTGGCGGCCGCGGGCGGCGGCGATCACCGGCGCCAGGCGGCGGTCACTGCGGGAGATCAGGGCCTGGATCACACTCCAGCCGTAGCTCTCCGGGCGCAGCTCGATGCCCCTGGGCCTGAGGCGCTTGGCCAGCAGCTTGAGGCGCTTCTCGGCCTCCGGCCGCACCCCCTGCCACTGGAACGGCGTGTGGGCCTTGGGCACGAAGGTGCTCACCCCCAGACTGAGACGCAGGCCGGGGGTGGCCTTTTTCAGTGCCAGGAGCAGGGTGGCCGTGGCCTCCACGTCGGCCTCCTCTTCCGTGGGCAGGCCCACCATGCCGTAGAGCTTGAGACCGCTGAGGCCACCCTCCTTGGTGTAGCGGGCCGCGGCGTAGATCTCCTCGGTGGCGAGTTTCTTGTTCACCACCTGGCGCATGCGCTCGCTGCCGCTCTCGATGGCGATGGTGAGCGATTTGCTGCCCCGTTTGGCCAGGATCCGACCAAGTTCCGGGGTCACGGTGGCGGCGCGTACCGAGCTCACGCTCACCCGGGTGCCGTCGAAGCGGTCCTGGTCGAGCCAGCTCAGCAGCTCCGCGAACTGGGGGTGCTGGGTGACGGAGGCCCCCAGCAGTCCCAGGCGCTGGGTGGCGGCCAGGCCCTTCTCCACCGCCGGGATCAGGCCGTCGTCGAGGCTGGGGGTGCGGAAGGGCAGGATGAGGTAGCTGGCCAGGCAGAAGCGGCACAGTTCCGGGCAGCTGCGCACTACCTCCACCATGTGGATCGACGGCCAGGCCACCGCCGGCGTGATCACCGCTGAATGGCTGAGGGTGTTGCCACGCCAGGTCTGTTTGGCCACGGTGGCCGGGATGCCCGGCTCTGTGGGTTCCACGGCCAGCAGCTCGCCCTCGCTGCCGTAGCGGGG
>JAWOBH010000207.1:0-2987 GCA_046498125.1 Prochlorococcaceae cyanobacterium
CTCCACCAGCTCCGGGGTGAGCAGCAGGGCCTCGCCCCCGGGATCAATGCTCAGCAGCCCCTGCTGGCGCAGCTGGCTGATCTGGCGGGTCACGGTGGAGCGGGTGCTGCCGATCAGCTCGGCCATGCGGGCGTGGCCGAGCTGATCGGCAGCACCCGCTCCACCGTGACCCGCCAGATCAGCCAGCTGCGCCAGCAGGGGCTGCTGAGCATTGATCCCGGGGGCGAGGCCCTGCTGCTCACCCCGGAGCTGGTGGAGCAGGGCTGAGGGCCCCGGGATGGCCAGCCGCCCCCGCAACCTGAACAGGGCGCCTTGACCCTCTCGGAACGGCGGTGGGAGGATCCAGTCAGAGCCGAGCGCCGCCCCTTGACCACTGTTCTCAACCCGGATGGCTGGTTCGGCGCCAGCAGGGGCCGCTGGAACGGCCGCGCCAACCGGGTGGTGGATGAACAGGACGGAGTGCGCACCGACGGCCGCGACCTGATCAACGCCCGCGGCGGCGACGACGTGATCATCGGCCGCACCAGCAGCAGTGACCCCGGCTACTTCAGCGATCGCGGCAACCTGCAGATGGGCCGCGGCGACGACCTGTTGACCGGCAGCAGCCGCAACGGCATCGGCATCAACAACGAGGGCTTCATCTTCATGGGCCGCGGCGACGACCGCATCGAGGCCTCCGGGGGCGATGGGGCCATCCGCAACCGCCGCTTCATCTTCATGCAGGACGGCAACGACGTGGTGGATGTGCGCGATGGCGGCATCCGCGGCCGCGGCTTCGTCGACATGGGCCAGGGCCGCGACACCTTCATCGGCTTCGGCCGGCACACGATCTTCGGCAGCGAGAACGACCGCGACACCCTGCAGCTGCCCCGCGGGCGCTACGAGGTGCGCCGGCGGGGTGGCGGCCGCCGCGGCCGCGAGATCAGGATCGAACGGAATGACGACCGGCTGCGGCTGTTCGACTTCAACCAGGTGGGTGCGATCGACAGCCGCCGTCGCGACCGCATCGACATCGATCAGAGCGGCACCCTGGCCGTGCGCGGCGACGGCACGGTGGAGTTCCTCTGATCAGGCCCTGAATCCAGACCCTGATTCACACCTGTTCACGCAACAGTTCGGTGCACACGGTGATGCACTCGCCATCATCAAGAGAGCAGGTGGTGATGCACTCGAAATAGGCTTCGACCGGATCGAAGCTGGCATCACCCTGGTGGTCGTCAGCGGTGATCCCCAGCGCTTGGTCGCCCAGCGCCTGTTGCGTGAGCCCGCGATCATGCTGGAGGCTGGGCTGAAGATTGGGCTGAAGATGGGATTGTTGAACGGCCATGGCTCCCCGGGTGTGGCTGATGACTGTCAACGTATGACCAAGCCTTTTGGGGCACAAGCAGGTTGAGCAGGGATACTCAATGCCAGACGAAGTGATGTAAAGGTCAAGGGATATGAAGGAGTTCGACGGCCAGCGGCTGCTGGAGCTGGAACGGCAGGCGCGCCGCGACGGTTCGGGGATCGACGCCGCTCAGCTGGCGGGTCCCTGGGAGCTGCGCCAGCTCTGGAGCCGGGAGCAGGCCACCCCCCAGGCCCCGCAGGCGGCCCTGCTGCGCCTGCTGGGAGCCAGGCTGACCAGCACCCCGGCCAGCCCCAATCCCTCCAGCCCCAATCCCTCGAGCCCCGAAGCCCCAAACCCCGACGCCCCCCTGCAGCTGGTCAACAGCGTGCGCCTGGGCGCCCTGGAGCTGCGCTTCTGCGGCTGGGGCCGGCTGCTGGGTCGGCGGCCGCTGCTGCAGTTCGGCTTCGAGCGGCTGGAGCTGCGTCTGGGAGAGCGGCGGCTGCTGCAGCGCCCCCTGCCCCCGGCTGAAGCCCGCAACCTGCCCTTCTTCGCCCTGATCGCCACCGGCAGCGACAGCGCCGGCCGCTGGCTGCTGGCCCGCGGCCGCGGCGGCGGCCTGGCCTGCTGGCGCTGCCCGTCCGCAGATGCCTCAGCAGATGCGGGGCAGCAGCTCGCCGCTCAGCGGTAGCAGCAGCCGCTCGGTGCCCAGGGCCGTCGCCAGCAGCACCCGCGGCCCGGCACCGGCGGGGCGGGCCCGCACCGTGCCGATCCAGGCCGCCCCGGTCGGATCCGGCAGCGCGCCGAGCACCGCCAGGGCGCGCTCCAGCTGCGCGGCCGGCAGCACCGCCAGGAAGCGCCCCTCGTTGGCCAGGTGCAGGGGCTCGAAACCGAGCAGCTCGCAGGTGCGCGCCACCGGCTCGATCACCGGCAGCCGCTCCTCCTGCACCGCAAACTCCAGGCCGGAGGCCTCCGCCAGCTCCACCAGGGCGCTGGCCAGGCCGCCGCGGGTGAGGTCGCGCAGGCAGTGGGGGGTGAGGCCGGCCTCCAGCAGGGCCGCCACCTGGGGCCAGAGGGGAGCGCAGTCGCTCAGCACCGGCGGCTCCAGGTGCAGCTTGTGGCGGGCGGCCAGGATCGCCACGCCGTGGCGGCCCAGATCACCGCTCACCAGCAGGGCATCGCCAGGCCGGATCGCCGCCGGGGTGATGGGCTCGGCGGCCTCGATCGCGCCGATGCCGCTGGTGCTGATGAACAGGCGGTCGGCCTTGCCCCGCTCCACCACCTTGGTGTCGCCGGTGACGATGCGCACCCCGCAGGCGCTCGCCGCCGCCGTCATCGAGGCCACCATCCGCCGCAGCAGCTCCAGCGGCAGGCCTTCTTCGAGGATCAGGGCCACGCTCAGGTGAGCCGGCCGGGCGCCGGCCATGGCCAGATCGTTGGCGGTGCCCGTCACCGCCAGGCGGCCGATGTCACCGCCGGGAAACTCCAGCGGCTGCACCACGTAGGAGTCGCTGGTGAAGGCCAGCCGACCCGGGGGCAGGGCCAGGCTGGCGGCATCGTGCAGCACCGGCGCAGGCTCGCCGTAGAGGGGCAGCAGTTCGTGGCGGATCAGCTGCTGCATCAGGCTGCCGCCACCGCCGTGGGCCAGCTGGATCCGCTCGGT
>JAWOBH010000331.1:0-3923 GCA_046498125.1 Prochlorococcaceae cyanobacterium
CCGACGATCGCCGGTAGCCAGATGCGGCCGGCGTTGCGCAGGCTCTCGCTCATCAGCGTGAGCTTGCTCTGGCCCGGATCGCCGCTGGGGATGCAGGTGGGGTGGATCTGGGTGAAGCAGAGGTTGGCCAGCAGGGCCCCCTGGCGGTGGGCCCTGCTGGCCAACCCCTGCTTCACCCAGATCCACCCCACCTGCATCCCCAGCGGCGATCCGGGCCAGAGCAAGCTCACGCTGATGAGCGAGAGCCTGCGCAACGACGGCCGCATCTGGCTACCGGCGATCGCCGGTGACAGCCGCCCGCCGGCTCAGATCCCCGAGGCCGAGCGCGACTATTTCCTGGAGCGCCTCTATCCCCGCTATGGCAACATGGCGCCCCGCGACCTGGCTTCCCGCCGGGCCCGGGAGCTCTGCAACGCCGGCCATGGCGTGGGGCCGGGCGGCGGCTCGGTGTATCTCGACCTGCGCGACGCCATCGCCGAGCAGGGCCGGGTTGTGATCGAGCAGCGCTACGGCAACCTGCTCACGATGTACGAGCGCATCAGCGGCGACGACCCCTACGCCACGCCGCTGCGCATCTACCCCGCGCCCCATTACACGATGGGGGGGCTGTGGGTCGACTACCAGCTGATGAGCTCGATTCCCGGGCTGTTCGTGCTGGGGGAGGCCAACTTCTCCGAGCACGGCGCCAACCGGCTCGGGGCCAGCGCCCTGATGCAGGGCCTGGCCGACGGCTATTTCATCGCGCCGGCCACTGTCACCGCCTGGCTGGCAGGCCATCCCACCCCGGCGATTGCGGCCGACCACCCCGCCTGCCGTGAGGCCCTTGCCCGGGCCGAGGCCCGCATCGAGGCGATGCTGGCCTCGGGGGGCCAGCGACCGGTGGACAGCTTCCACCGCGAGCTGGGGGCACTGATGCTCGAGCGCTGCGGCATCAGCCGCACGGCCGCGGGCCTGCGGGCCGGGCTGGCGGAGCTGGCGGCGCTGGAGCAGGGCTTCCACGCGGAGCTGCGGGTGCCGGGCACGGCCGCGGGCTCCAACCCGGAGCTGGAGAAGGCCCTGCGGGTTGCTGATTTCTTCGGGCTGGCCCAGCTGATGCTGCGCGATGCCCTGGCCCGGGAGGAATCCTGCGGCGCCCACTTCCGCGAGGAGCACCAGAGTCCCGATGGCGAGGCCCAGCGCGACGACGCCCGTTTCGCCCACATCGCCGCCTGGGAGCACTGCGGCGACGGCAGCGAGCCCATTCGCCACAGCGAACAGCTCCGCTTCACCACCCTCCAGCCCAGCGCCCGCAGCTACCGATGAGTCCCACGATCAGCCTGAACCTGCGCATCTGGCGCCAGGAGTCGCCCGAGCTGGCCGGCGCCTTCCAGGCCTACCGGCTGGAGAACGTGAGCACCGATCTCTCGCTGCTGGAGGCTCTGGATCGGCTCAACGAGCAGCTGATCGGCGCCGGTGAGCGGCCGGTGAGCTTCGAGCACGACTGCCGCGAGGGCATCTGCGGCAGCTGCGGCTTCCTGGTGAACGGCCAGGCCCACGGGCCCCGGGCCGCCACCAGCGTGTGCCAGCTCTACCTGCGCCAGTTCGCCGATGGCGCCACGCTCACCCTGGAGCCCTGGCGGGCCCGCGCCTTCCCCCTGATCCAGGACCTGGCGGTGGAGCGCTCCAGCCTCGATCGCCTGATCGCGGCGGGTGGCTACTGCTCGGTGAACACCGGTCAGGCCCCGGAGGCCAACGCCCTGCTGGTGGGCCAGGAGCAGGCCGCCAGCGCCTTCCAGACGGCCACCTGCATCGGCTGCGGTGCCTGCGTGGCCAGCTGCCGCAATGCCTCCGCCAGCCTGTTCGTGGCCGCCAAGCTGGCCCACCTGGGCCAGTTGCCCCAGGGCCAGCCGGAGCGCCGCCGCCGCGCCCGAGCGATGCAGGAGCAGATGGCGGCGGAGGGCTTCGGCAGCTGCAGCAGCAACCTGGAGTGCGAGGCCGTGTGCCCCCAGCAGATCTCGGCCGACTGGATCAGCTGGATGCGGCGCGAGGGGCGCTGAGGCCCCTCAGGCAAGCACCTCGGATTCGATGCCCTTGAGCCAGGCGCCGGCCATGGCGTTGTAGCCCGGTCCGGTGGGATGGATGCCGTCACTGAGGCGGCTGCCGATGGCCTTGAACTGATCAACCACCGACAGCTGCAGGTTGCCGTAGGCGTCGCTGCCATCGAGCTTGCGGCGAATCCAGCGGTTGTACTTCCGCACCTGGCCACGGGTGGTGTCACTGGTGGGGATGTCGAAGGGGTTGTCACGCTGGGTGGGGAGCGTGCCCACCACCACATCGAGCTCCAGCTTTTCGGCCCTGGCACGGCGGTTGATCTGGCGCAGCAGGCCCTCGAGACGCTGGCGGTTGGAGGCCGCCAGCTTGTTCTGCTGCTCACCGCGGGCGTCATCGCCGCGGTCACCGGAGGTGACGGCGCCGAAGCGGTGGGCCACCACCTGGTTGAGGAAATCGTTGCTGCCGATCATCAGCAGCAGCACGTTGCGATCGCGGTCCTTGCGGGAGAAGTAGGTGCTCGAGATCGCTCGCCCCACGTCCTGATTGATGCCATTGCGGAAGGGACGGCTCGTTTCGGAGCCGTCCCGCAGGGCTGCATAGCTCTCGCCGGTGATCGGGTCGCGCTCACCGGCGATCAGCCAGCCAGAGCGGCCCCAGTGGCGCAGCGGGGAACCGAAGGCGCCCACGAAATCGGCCTGGTAGGAGCGGGCGCTGAGTTGGTTGCGCAGAGGCCCCCGATAGCCCGACTGGTCCTCAGCGCCGAAGCCGAAGGTGATCGAGTCCCCCATTGGCATGACCTTGAGGCGGCCGCGGTCTTCAATCGCGAACCGGCCGCTGGCCAGGGGGTTGTTGCTACCGGGGTTGGCCGACAGCTCGAAGCTGGCCGTCTCGCGGCCTTCCGCCCGGTAATCGGCCCGGGGCTGCAGGCGCAGATCGGCGCGGCCGCGTCGGTCCAGGCGCACCCTGCCCTTAAGACCGTTGCCGTTGAAATCGCTGGCATGGATGTTCTCTCCGCTGATCCTCCAGAGCAGCTGCTCACCACTCAGCCGGCGGGGGGCACGGATGCGCACTTGCAGGTTGCGGTCTTCCGGCACCACCGAGCGGGACAACCTGACCTGGGTGCTCACGCGGGGCGGGGGGACGAAACCGCCGCTGAGCGTAGGCGGGGCCTGGATTCCGTATCCGCCGCACTGACACCGGAGCTGAAGCGCCTCAGAAAACAGGCCAGGGCCATCGGGCCGCAGCGACGCTGCCAACCGATAGCGGGGCCGTAGTGGCGCCAGCAGCTGATGCGGGCACTCCGGGCGTGCAGCTGGAGCAGGTAGCGGTAGGCGGCGGCGCCGGCCCCTGCCACCGGCCGGGCGGGCAGGGGGGCAAACACCGCACTGATCTCCTCAAAGCGCACCGGCGGCGAACCGCTGGCTGTGAGCGGTGCGGCCAACAGCGCTGCGATCCGTTCCGGTCCGCCGCCGGCGGCCAGCCACCACTGGCGCTGGCGGCGCAGGCCGCGGTCGAACAGGGAAATCAGGGCAGCGTCCTGGCACGACACTGGCGGAACAGCACTGGCTCTGAACCAATGCCACCCCCGTGACGGCCAACGGGTGGCGTCAAACGAGTGTCGTCAAGCGCTGCCTGGGCGCACCGGCTCAGCTCAATGGTTCAGCTAGCAGCTCCAACTCACCAGGTCAGCTGACCGTGGCCATATGGCGGATCAGATCGATGCACTTGCAGCTGTAGCCCCACTCGTTGTCGTACCAGGCCACCACCTTCACGAACGTGTCCTATCTGGCATGCTAGGGAGTTCGGCAAGGAAGATTACGATATTACCTTTGATCTGGGTTTCAGACGAAGTGCCCGGTTGATGGAATCGCTGTCGTCTCAAGTAATCGTCA
>JAWOBH010000333.1:0-3648 GCA_046498125.1 Prochlorococcaceae cyanobacterium
CCTGCAACCCCGTTGAACCGCTCCCCGGTGAGCCCCCGGCCCATGGCGCCCAAGCGTTCGGGCGCTCCCGCCCCCACGCGGCCGAGCCAGCCCGGCCGGCCCGGTGGTTCCAGCCGCCTGGAACTGGTGGGCAAGCCGATCCGGCGCGACAGCAGCAGCGGCCCCAGTGGCGGTCCGGGCCGCCCCTCGCCCCCCACCCGGCCCGGCATGCCGGCCGGCATGCGCAAGCCGATGGCACCCGGGGAGCTGATGCAGCTGCAGAAGCCCTCGGGGCGCACCCCGGCACCGCCGCCGCGCCGCCCTGGCGAGCGCAGCGAGACGGCCACCGCTGGCCCCTCCAGCCCCGATCTGGTGCGGCCAACGGCCACGCCCCCCTCGGCGCCGCGCCGGCCTGGTTTCAGGGCCCCTGTGGGCCCCTCCGGACGCCCCCGGCGGCCCGACTGGGATGACAGCGCCAAGCTGGAAGCCCTGCGCAGCCGCACGCCGCAGAAACAGCGGCCCAAGGTGCACATCATCGGCGAGAACGATGATGCGCTCACGGCTGAAACCAGTGGCTACGCCGGAGAGCAGGAGGCGGTGGTGCTGCAGGCCAGCCTGGCCCGCCCCGCCAAGCCCCGCGGTGCCGCCAGCCGGGCACCCAGGCCCACCGTGGCCGTGCGCAAGCGCCGCAAGGAAACCACCCGCCAGCGTCAGCGCCGCCGGGCGATGGAGCTGCGGGCCGCCCGCGAGGCCAAGCAGCAGCGGCCGGAGATGCTGGTGGTGCCCGAGGGCAACCTCACGGTTCAGGAACTGGCCGAAAAGCTGGGCCTGGAGAGCTCCGAGATCATCAAGAGCCTCTTTTTCAAGGGGATCATCGCCACGGTCACCCAGAGCCTCGACCTGTCCACGATCGAAGCGGTGGCCGAGGAGTTCGGGGTGCCGGTGCTCCAGGACGACGTGGAGGAGGCCGCCGCCAAGACGGTGGAGATGATCGAGGCCAGCGACCTCGAACACCTCATCCGCAGGCCGCCGGTGGTCACCGTGATGGGCCATGTGGATCACGGCAAGACCAGCCTGCTCGATGCCATCCGCAAGACCCGGGTGGCGGCCGGGGAGGCCGGTGGGATCACCCAGCACATCGGTGCCTACCAGGTGGAGATCGAGCACGGCGGTGAGCCGCGTCGGCTCACCTTCCTCGACACCCCGGGCCACGAGGCGTTCACCGCCATGCGCGCCCGCGGCACCAAGGTGACCGACATCGCCGTGCTGGTGGTGGCCGCCGATGACGGTGTACGGCCCCAGACCCTGGAGGCGATCAGCCATGCCCGGGCCGCCAAGGTGCCGATCGTGGTGGCGATCAACAAGATCGACAAGGAGGGCGCCTCGCCCGAGCGGGTGAAACAGGAGCTTTCCGCCCAGGAGCTGGTGGCCGAGGACTGGGGTGGCAGCACGGTGATGGTGCCGGTGAGTGCCATTAAGGACGAGGGCATCGACAAGCTGCTGGAGATGATCCTGCTGGTGTCCGAGGTGGAGGACCTGCAGGCCAACCCCGACCGGATGGCCCGCGGCACCGTGATCGAGGCCCACCTGGATAAGGCCAAGGGCCCCGTGGCCACGCTGCTGGTTCAGAACGGCACCCTGCGCAGCGGCGATGTGCTGGCCGCCGGCCCGGTGCTGGGCAAGGTGCGCGCCATGGTCGACGACACCGGCAAGCGGGTGAAGACGGCCGGGCCGTCCTCAGCCGTGGAGGCCCTCGGCTTCAGCGAGGTGCCCACCGCCGGCGATGAGTTCGAGGTGTACCCCGATGAGAAGGCCGCCCGGGCGGTGGTGGGCGACCGGGCCAATGAGGCCCGGGCCACCCGCCTGGCCCAGCAGATGGCCTCGCGCCGGGTGTCCCTGGCCTCGATGTCGGGCCAGGCCAGCGAAGGTGACCTCAAGGAGCTCAACCTGATCCTCAAGGCCGATGTGCAGGGTTCGGTGGAGGCGATTCTCGGCGCCCTCGAGCAGCTGCCCCAGGGCGAGGTGCAGGTGCGGGTGCTGCTGTCGGCACCGGGAGAGATCACCGAAACCGACGTGGACCTGGCGGCGGCGTCCGGCGCCGTGATCGTGGGCTTCAACACCTCGATGGCCTCCGGTGCCAAGCGGGCAGCCGATGCCACCGGCGTGGATGTGCGCGACTACGAGGTGATCTACAAGCTGCTGGAGGACATCCAGCTGGCCATGGAGGGCCTGCTGGAGCCGGAGCTGGTGGAGGAGCCCCTGGGCGAAGCCGAGGTGCGGGCTGTGTTCACGATCGGCAAGAGCGCCGTCGCCGGTTGCTATGTCACCACCGGCAAGCTGCAGCGCAACGCCAAGCTGCGGGTGTGGCGCGGCAAGGAGAAGGTGTTCGAGGGCGATCTCGACTCCCTGCGGCGCAACAAGGACGACGTCAAGGAGGTGGCCACCGGCTTCGAGTGCGGGGTGTCCTGCGACCGCTTCAGCGGCTGGCAGGAGGGCGATCGCATCGAGGCCTTCAAGCTGGTGACCCAGCGCCGCAGCCTCAGCAGCTGATCGTCCCATCGCCGGCCCCAGCCCCGTGAATCCGCGCAGCGAGCCCCTGCTCTGGCTTCAGCTGATCGCCATCGGGGCCATTCCCCTCGAGCTGCTGGCTCTGGTGCTGCTGCTGGCGGGGGCCGACCCGGGGCCTTTGCCGGCCCTGGAGCGCCTGCTGGTGTGGGGCCTGGGTGCCCTGGCTCCGTCCCTGCTGCTCTGGCGGCGGCCGGCCGACTGCTGCTCGCTGCTGCTGGTGCAGGTTCCCCAGGCAGCCCGCAGTGCCGCCCAACGCAGCCTGGCTGCGGCCCAGGGAGGCCTGCCGGCCAGGCTGCTGATGGTGGCCGGCGCCGCTGCCCTGCTGCCGCTGCTGTGGACCCTCGACAGCCACGCCGCCCTGGCCGGCCCCTTCTCCCCTCTCGACAACGGCAACCGCCTGGCGAGCCTGCTGCTCGCCGCCTTGCTGCTGGCGCTGCTGCTGTGGCAGTGGCAACAGCTGGTGCAAAGCCTCTGGCTGCTGTCGCGCCCGCCCGGTGCCATGGCCGCGCACGCCCCGCTGCCCGCCGAGCGCCTCGCCAGCGAACGCCTGAGTCTTGGGATTCCGCTGCTGCTCCTGGCTCCGCTGACAGCGGAGTCAGGAGCCCAGGGATCCCTGGCTCAGGACCCGAAGGCCCTGAATGCAGCCCGAGAGAATCAGCCTGCCCAGGAGCCCACTGCTGCCGACGCCCCAGAACGCTCAGGTGCTGGGGAGACGGTTGCGGTCGACCCAGAGCAGGGTGCCGCAGACGAACAGGGCGACAACCTGGATCAGTAGGTCAGTGGACGCCACCGCATCGCCGCCGGCCGAGCGCATGGCCATGGTGGCCAGTCCGAGCGCGGCCGAGGCCGTGAGGGCCAGCCACAGCGCACGGCGCAGACCCCGCCAGGGTGTGCGCGCCTCCTGCAGCAGCCGCGCCCGCAGGGCGGGGTCAAGTTGGGGTCGATCAGAGCCCTTGGCCATGCTCAGAAGTGCTCCGTTCAAGTGGTAGTTTCGGGTCGGCGCCGGTGTAGCTCAGCGGTAGAGCAACTGATTCGTAATCAGTAGGTCGTCGGTTCAAGTCCGACCATCGGCTTTGTATCAGCAGCCATCGGCGAGCCCCA
>JAWOBH010000309.1:0-5030 GCA_046498125.1 Prochlorococcaceae cyanobacterium
CTCACCCAGGTCCACCAGTTCGTTGTGGGCCAGGGCCCAGCCGTAGCACTTGCGGCACACCGAACGGGAGGCCTCGCAGGTGAGCGGCGAGCGCACCGTCACGGTCTTGACGCCGGCAGCCTCGATGCGCCGGCTCACCTCGGGGTCGATCTCGCCGTTGCGGTCCACGATCACGGTGCCGTCGCCGTCGAGCACGGGCTCGGCCGCCAGCCGGCCGATCAGCTTGCTGCCGAAGCGGCCACGGTCGTCGGCGTCGATGGGAATGCCACGGGTGGTGCCGCAGTCGTCCTCACGCACGATCACGTCCTGGGCCACGTCCACCAGACGGCGGGTCAGGTAGCCCGAGTCGGCGGTGCGCAGGGCGGTGTCCACCAGGCCCTTGCGGGCGCCGTAGGAGGAGATCACGTATTCGGTGACCGTGAGCCCCTCGCGGAAGTTGGTGCGGATCGGCAGGTCGATGATCTCCCCCTGGGGGTTGGCCATCAGACCGCGCATGCCCACCAGCTGGCGCACCTGGGACATGTTCCCCCGGGCGCCGGAGTTGGCCATCATCCACACCGAGTTGAGTGGATCGTTCTCGTTGAAGTTGCGGCGCACGGCCGTCACGAGACGCTCGTTGGTTTCCGTCCAGGTGTCGATCACCTTGGTGTGACGCTCCACCTCGGTGATCTCCCCGAGGCGGTAGCGCTCCTCGGTGGCCGTGATCTGCTCCTCGGCCTCCTCCAGCAGGGCCGCCTTGTCACCAGGGATGCGCAGGTCGTCCACGGAGATCGACACGGCGGCCTGGGTGGCGTAGTGGAAGCCCAGGTCCTTGAGCTCATCGGCCATCGAGGCCGTGGCGGCGGTGCCGTGGTGCTTGTAGGCCCAGGCCACCAGGTTGCGCAGGGCCTTCTTGTCGATGACCCGGTTGCGGAAGGGGGACGCCTGGCGGGAGAGGGCCGCGCTGGTGTCGGTGGGATTGGTGGGGGTGACAGTCATGGCTGCGGCTGAGGAAACGGAGGTGCGGGAGAGGGGGATTGGGTCGGATTTCAGGTGGCAGCCACCGCGTCGATGATTGTGTGATTGATCACCACGCGGCCCACGGTGGTGAGCAGATAACGGCTGATCAGGGCGCCGTCCTCATCGAAGCGATCACGCCGGTAGAGCCACTGCTCGATGCGGGTGCCGTCGCTGAGGGTCTCCTGCACCTGGGGTTCCTTCTCTTCGTCGTCGCATTCCACCTCGCCGTTGAAGCGCACCCAGATCCAGTCATGCAGGCTGATGTGCTGGTCCTCGAAGGCGGCGATCACATCCTCGAGGCCGGCGAAGGTGCGTGCTCGGTCGCCGAACTCGGGCTTGACCTTGCCGGGCTGCTCGGCGGAGAGGTAGTAGGCACCGAGCACCATGTCCTGAGACGGGGTGATGATCGGCTCGCCGGTGGCCGGCGAGAGGATGTTGTTGCTGGCCAGCATCAGCATGCGGGCCTCGGTCTGGGCTTCGAGCGCCAGAGGCACGTGCACGGCCATCTGGTCGCCGTCGAAGTCGGCGTTGAAGGCGGGACAGACCAGGGGGTGGAGCTGGATGGCGCGGCCATCCACGAGCTTGGGCTCGAACGCCTGGATGCCGAGGCGGTGCAGCGTCGGCGCCCGGTTGAGCAGGATCGGATGCCCTTCGATCACCTCCTGCAGCACCTGCATCACCTCATCGTCAGCCCTCTGGATGAGCTTCTTGGCGGCTTTGATGTTGTTGACGATGTTCTGACGGATGAGGCGATGGATCACGAACGGCTGAAACAGCTCGATCGCCATCTCCTTGGGCAGCCCGCACTGGTGCATCTTCAGGTTGGGGCCCACCACGATCACGGAACGACCGGAGTAGTCGACCCGCTTGCCGAGCAGATTCTGGCGGAAGCGGCCCTGCTTGCCTTCGATGATGTCGCTGAGCGACTTGAGGGCGCGGTTGTTGGCACCCACCACGGTGCGGCCACGGCGGCCATTGTCGATCAGGGCGTCAACGGCCTCCTGCAGCATGCGCTTTTCATTGCGCACGATGATTTCGGGGGCCAGGATTTCCTGCAACCGCGCCAGACGGTTGTTGCGGTTGATCACCCTGCGGTAGAGATCATTGAGGTCGCTGGTGGCGAAGCGACCGCCATCGAGCTGCACCATCGGCCGCAGATCGGGCGGGATCACGGGGATCACATCGAGCACCATCCACTCAGGCCGGGCGGAGGTGGCGATGAAGTTGTCGATCACGCGCAGGCGCTTGATCAGCTTGGCGCGCTTCTGGCCCTTGCTGGCGGCGATCTCTTCGCGTAGCTGCTCGGCGGTCTCGCTGAGGTCCAGGTCCTCCAGCAACTGCTTGAGTGCCTCGGCGCCGATGCCCACCATGGGCTCGTTCTCGATCTCCGAATCCTCGGCGTAGATCTCATCTTCGATCTCCAGCCACTCGTCTTCGGTGAGCAGCTGCTTGTAGGTGAGCGCCTTGTGATCACCCGGATCGAGCACCACATAGCAGTTGAAGTACACGATCTGCTCGACATCCCGCAGGGGCATGTCGAGGAGGATCGCCACATAGCTGGGGATCCCCTTGAGGTACCACACATGGCTCACCGGAGCGGCCAGCTTGATGAAGCCCATGCGGTGGCGGCGCACCCGACTCTCGGTGACCTCCACGCCGCAGCGCTCACACACGATGCCGCGGTGGCGCACCCGCTTGTACTTGCCGCAGTGGCATTCCCAGTCCTTGGCGGGTCCGAAGATCCGCTCACAGAACAGGCCATCCATCTCCGGCTTGAGGGTGCGGTAGTTGATGGTTTCCGGCTTGGTCACCTCTCCCACCACCTGGCCGTTGGGCAGGGTGCGCTGCCCCCACTCCATGATCCGCTCGGGGGAAGCGAGCGTGATCTTCACATAGTCGAAGTGGTTTTCGGTGCGGAGATTGCTGTTGGACATGGGGACAGGACGCGGCGGAGAGCAGAGAAGACAGGGAAAACGCAGCGGAAATCAGTCGTCGTCGTAGTCCGCGACGCCGAGGGACTCGTAGGTGGGCCGGTTGGGGGTGCTGCGGCGGGGGTTCACGTCCTGCATCAGGTCGACCTCTGCGCCCTCATCGGTGTAGACGGCGATGTCCAGGCCGAGGGACTGCAGCTCGCGCATCAGCACCTTGAACGACTCGGGGGTTCCGGGCCTGGGGATGGGCTTGCCCTTGACGATGGCGTTGAGGGCCTCGTTGCGGCCCTGCATGTCGTCGGACTTGACGGTGAGCAGTTCCTGCAGGGTGTAGGCGGCGCCGTAGGCCTCCAGGGCCCACACCTCCATCTCGCCCAGGCGCTGGCCGCCCTGCTGGGCCTTGCCGCCCAGGGGCTGCTGGGTCACCAGGGAGTAGGGGCCGGTGGAGCGGGCGTGGATCTTGTCGTCCACCAGGTGCACCAGCTTGAGGATGTGGGCATAGCCCACGGTCACCGGCTGGTCGAACGGTTCGCCGGTGCGGCCGTCGGTGAGCTGGATCTTGCCGGGATTCTCCGGGTCGTACACCCACTCTTTCCCAGGCTGGGCAGCCGCCTCCTCCAGGAAGGTCTGGACCGTCTGCTTCGACTTTTCGGCGCCGTGCATCTCATCGAAGGGCACAACCTTGACGCGGCAGCCCAGGTGGGAGCTGGCCCAGCCCATCAGGCACTCGAACACCTGGCCCACGTTCATGCGGCTCGGCACCCCGAGGGGGTTGAGCACGATGTCGATGGGGGTGCCGTCGGGCAGGTAGGGCATGTCCTCCCGGGGAAGGATGCGGCTGATGATGCCCTTGTTGCCGTGGCGGCCGGCCATCTTGTCGCCCACCTGGATCTTCAGGCGCTTGGCCACGTACACCCGTACCACCATGTTGGCGCCAGGCGGCAGCTCATCCCCCTGCTCGCGGGTGTAGATGCGCACATCCACCACCCGGCCCCGCTCAGTGCCGGGCACGCGCAGGGAGTTGTCGCGCACGTCACGGGCCTTCTCACCGAAGATCGCGCGCAGAAGCTTCTCTTCAGGCGGCTGATCGGATTCGCCCTTGGGCGTCACCTTGCCCACCAGGATGTCACCGCTCTCCACAAAGGCACCGATGCGGATGATGCCCATCTCATCCAGATTGCCGAGGCTCTCCTCGGCCACGTTGGGAATCTCACGGGTGATCTCCTCAGGGCCGAGCTTGGTCTGGCGGGCCTCGATCTCATACTTCTCGATGTGCACCGAGGTGTAGAGGTCGTCGGTCACCAGACGCTCACTGAGCAGGATGGCGTCCTCGTAGTTGTAACCCTCCCAGGGCATGTAGGCGATCAGCACGTTCTGACCCAGGGCGATCTCACCGCCCTCGCAGGCTGAGCCGTCGGCCAGCACCTGCCCGGCGATCACCCGGTCGCCCTGCTTGACGATCGGCCTCTGGTTGAGACAGGTGTCCTGGTTGGAGCGCTGGTACTTCTGCAGATAGTGGTTGTGGTCATGGCCGTCCTCGTCGCGGATCACGATCGCCGTGGCATCCACAAAGGTGACGGTTCCGTTCACCCGGGTCACCGGCACCATGCCCGAATCTCGTGCCACCTGGGTTTCCAGACCGGTACCCACCAGGGGCCGCTCGGGGCGGAGCAGCGGCACAGCCTGGCGCTGCATGTTCGAGCCCATCAGGGCACGGTTGGCGTCGTCGTGCTCCAGGAAGGGGATCAGCGAGGTGGCCACCGAGATCACCTGCACCGGCGACAGCTGCACATAGTCCACCTGCTCGGGAGGCACCTTCTCGAAGTCCTGGCGGTAGCGCACGGGCACCAGCTCGGCGGTGATGCGGCCGTCGGCGTCGGTGGGCACGTCGCCGGGGGCGACACGGCACTCATCCTCCAGGTCGGCCGAGAGGTAGATGGGGTCGCCCCGCTTGAGCACGATGCCGTTCTCCACCTTCCAGAACGGGGTTTCGATGAAGCCGTACTCGTTTACCCGGGCATGGGTGGCCAGGGAACCGATCAGGCCGGCGTTCGGGCCCTCCGGCGTTTCGATCGGGCAGATGCGGCCGTAGTGGGAGGG
>JAWOBH010000332.1:0-8142 GCA_046498125.1 Prochlorococcaceae cyanobacterium
ACCAGTCCGGGCCGTACCTCCCCGGTTTTGAAAAGAGGAACATCCCTTAGGTGGTGCAGGAGGGCATTTACCAGCGTGCCTGTATAATTGCCGAAGCCGGGATGTACAACCATAATCCGAGGAGGCCGACGCCGCCCTCGGGCTCGCTCTCACGGCGGCCCGGGAGGGCCCGGAGCCGGCGGCTGAGCTGATGCTCAGGCTGGTCCCGGCCCTCGAGCAGGCCGGCCGCTCAGACGAGGCCGCTGCCCTGTGGCAGGCCTATGGCCCGGATCCCGCCGCGGTCGCCCTGCAGGAGCCTGCCCCCGGATTCCCGTTCCAGCGGCGGGCGCTGGAGGGAACGGCGGGCGTTGCCGCCAGTGGCACCGTCTTCACCGACAGCACCGTCCTGGCGAGTGTCAACCTCGACCTCTACAAGCAGTGGCCTCGCCACGATCTTCAGTTCGAGCTGCTGCTGGCGGCGGAGTACGACGACAGCCGCGATCCCAGGGCCGATGACCTGCGCCCGCAGGTTCAGCAGCTGCTGGTGGCCAGGCGCCATCTCAATGCCGACACCAATCTCTTCCTCGATCAGCTCACATCCCTGAACACCGATACCTTTGCCGCCGATAACAATGACGAGGACACGTCGCTGTTGAGCACCACGCTGACGGGAGTGGGCTTCAATCTCTGGAGGGGAAAGGATCCACGCTCCTTCCAGGAGCTTCAGCTGGGCGTTGGCGCCAGGTATCGCTACGACGAAATCAACTTCGAGCGGGTGAGGGATGAGGTCGACCCTGTGCTCGGCATCGTCTACCGATCCCGGCAGCTTCCGATCTGGCTGGGAGTCTGGGACCAGACCCTGGCCCTGGTCTCGGACCCGGGGGAACTCAGCGATGTCTCAATGTGGTCCCCCACGCAGCTGAGCTTTCCGCTCAGCAAGCGCTGGAGCTGGAGGAACGAGTTCGTGTTGCGCTACGAGGAGAAACGCCCCGGCCCCGATTACCCCCAGCTGCGCTTTCAGTTCTCCACCGGGATCAACTACACATTCTGAGCCCGCCTCAGGCCGCCTTCACCCGCCCCACCCCCAGCTCCCGGAGTTCGCTGAGCAGGCTGTTGAGCACCACCTTGGCATCGCCGAACAGCATCGCCGTCTGGGGCAGCTCGAACAGGGCGTTGCGGATGCCGGCATAGCCCGCCCCCAGGCTGCGCTTCACCACGAACACCTGGCGGGCCTGGTCCACCTCCAGCACCGGCATGCCGTAAAGGGGGCTGCTGCTGTCGGTCTTGGCGTCGGGGTTCACCACGTCGTTGGCCCCCAGCACGATCACCACGTCGGTGCGCGGAAACTCGGGGTTGATGGCATCCATCTCCACCAGCTGCTCGTAGGGCACGTCGGCCTCGGCCAGCAGCACGTTCATGTGGCCCGGCATGCGGCCGGCCACCGGGTGGATGGCGTAGCTCACCTCGGTGCCGTTGGCCTGCAGCAGCTTGGCCAGCTCGCTGAGGGCGTGCTGGGCCTGGGCCACGGCCAGGCCGTAGCCGGGCACGAACACCACCCGCTCGGCGCACTCCAGCGCCAGGGCGCACTCCTCGGGGCTGCAGCTGGTGATACGGCTGTAGCCGGCCTCATCACCGCCGCCGCCCACCGTGCCAGCGGCAGCGGCGCCCAGGGCACCTCCGAACAGCACGTTCAGCAGCGAACGGTTCATGGCTGTGCACATCACCTGGGTGAGGATCAGGCCGGCGGCGCCCACCATGGCGCCGGCCACGATCAGCAGCTGGCTGCCCACCACGAAACCGGCCGCCGCCGCCGCCACACCGGAATAGCTGTTCAGCAGCGAGATCACCACCGGCATGTCGGCGCCACCGATGGGCAGGGTCACACCCACCCCCAGCAGGCTGGAGGCCACCAGCAGCAACCAGAGCGGGGCTCCGCCCGGATCGCCCAGCAGGGCCCCCACCCCCACCAGGGCCGCCACCGCCAGGGCGATGTTCACGCCGTGGCGCAGGCGGCTCTGGGTCCAGGCGGGGGTCTCGATCCAGCCCTGGAGCTTGGCCATCGCCACCAGCGAACCGGTGACGGTGATCGCGCCCACGAAGACCGAGATAGCGATCGAGAGCCGCTCCACCAGCACAGCGCCGGCCGCAGCCAGCGCAGGGTCGCTCGCCCCCGCGGCCGCGCCCCCGTAGAGAGCAACGCCCAGGCCCACCAGCAGCGAGGCCATGCCACCGCAGCCGTTGAACAGGGCCACGGTCTGGGGCATGGCCGTCATCGGCACCCGCCGGGCGGTGAGCAGGCCCGCCAGGCCGCCGGCGGCGGCACCCGCGGCAATCCCCAGCCAGGCCAGCAGGGGGGGCTGCAGCTCGATCAGCAGCCCCAGCACCGCCAGGCCCAGGGCCAGGGCCGCCAGGCCGTTGGCACTGCGGGCGGAGCGCACCTTGGCCAGCCCCTTGATGCCCAGGGCCAGCAGCAGCACCGCCACCAGGTCCAGCGCGTAGGGCAACAGCGCGGTGATTGTGTCGATCAGGGTCGGCTCCATCTCAGCGATTTCCAGACCTGCCGGCTCCCGGCTTGCTGCCGGGATGGCGGAACATGGCCAGCATCCTGTCGGTCACCAGAAAGCCACCCACCACGTTGAACAGGGCGAAGCCCAGGGACACCGCCCCAAGCAGCAGCAGGGCCGGATTGCCATCGGCGCGGGCCAGCAGGGTGAGCGAGGCCAGCACGGTGATGCCGCTGATGGCGTTGGCCCCGCTCATCAGCGGCGTGTGCAGGGTGGGCGGCACCTTGCCGATCAGTTCCAGCCCCAGCAGGCTGCCCAGCAGCAGCACCCAGAGGGCCTGAGAGAAGCCGCTCATGAGCCGGCCCCCACGGGCGCCTCAGCCACCCCCACCAGATCGGGCCGCCGGCAGCTGCCGGCGTGGGTGAAGAGGCATCCGGCAACGATCGGATCCTCCAGATCCAGCCCCAGCGCCCGCCCCTCGCCGTCTCCGCTGCCCTCGCCGGCCAGGCCCAGCAGATGCTCCAGCAGCGCCGCCAGGTTGCGGGCGTAGAGGGCGCTGGCGTGGTGGGGCACGCTGCTGGGCAGGGCATCGGCGCCGATCAGGATCACGCCCTTGCGCAGCACCGTCTCACCGGCCACGGTGGCGGCGCTGTTGCCACCCTGGGCCACGGCCAGATCGACCAGCACCGAACCCGGCCGCAGGCGATCGAGCATCGCTTCGCTGATCAGCCGCGGCGCCGGCCGGCCGGGCACCTGGGCCGTGCAGATCACCATATCGGCCACGGCCAGCTGCTCGGCCAGCTGCTCGCGCTGGGCCGCCAGGAAGGCCTCACTGGCCGCCTGGGCATAGCCGCCCTTCTCCCCGGGAGCGCTCTCCTGCTCGGGTGGGGCCAGGAAGCGTCCGCCCAGGGATTCCACCTGCTCCCGGGCGGCCGGCCGCACGTCGCTCACGGTCACCACCGCCCCCAGCCGCCGGGCTGTGGCCAGGGCCTGGAGCCCCGCCACCCCGGCGCCCAGAATCAGGGCCCGGGCCGGCTGGATGGTGCCGGCGGCGGTCATCAGCATGGGCACGTAGCGGTCCAGGGCGGCGGCCGCCAGCAGCACCGCCTTGTAACCGGCGATGTTGGCCTGGGACGAGAGCACATCCATGGTCTGGGCGCGGCTGATGCGCGGCAGCAGTTCCAGGGCCAGGGCCGACACCTGGCGGCGGTTGAGCAGCTCCACCAGCTCCAGGGCCCGGTAGGGGGAGAGCATGCCGGCCATCAGGGCGCCGCTGCGCAGGCGCTCGAGCATCTCCACCGGCGGTGTCTGCACGCATAGCAGCCCGTCCACCTCGCTCCAGAGGCCGGTGCCGGGCTCGCTGATCGCGGCCCCGGCCCTGACGTAGTCGGCATCGCTGAAGCCGGAGGCAACGCCTGCGCCCGCCTCGATATGGAACTGCAGGCCCTTGGCGGCCAGGCGCTGCACGGTTTCCGGGGTGGCCGCCACCCGGGTCTCGCCCGGATGGCGCTCCCGGGGGATCAACAGCTGGGTCAACGCAGGGTGGCGCACTGCTTCCATTTGGGGGCCGAGCCGGCCCCAGGGGCAACGGATTCGCTGCCTTTGTGGGGAGTTACCCACGCAACCGGCACCATCGACACCGGCGCACAATGGCCCCCGTGGGCAGGGCCATGGATCCGCTTTCCTTCCAGCTCGGAGAGCCGCAGCGGCCCACCGGCTCAGCAGCGGAAGCCCTGCCACGGATCGAGCCGCGCCAGTGGCAGCGCCAGCTGATCCAGCTGCTGCGCGCGCGCCTGGTGCAGCCCAGCAACGGCGGCCACGACGTTCTGATCCACGCCGGGCCCGGTGCCGGCAAGACCCTCGGCGCCCTGCTCAGTTTCCGGCAGCTGCAGCGGGAGGGACGGCTGCAGCGCTGCCTGGTGTTCTGCCACCGCAGCGCCATCGCCCATCAGTGGCTCGAGGCCGCCGCGAGGCTGGGGCTGGAGCTGCGCAGCTGGGATCCCCAGCTCGGCACCGCCGCCCTGGCAGGGGATGGGTCGTGGCACGGGCTGCTGCTGAGCTACCAGGCGGCCGCCCGCCACCTGCCCAGCCTGCGCCGGAGCTGGCCCACGGCAGCACCCGGGCCCTGGCTGGCCATCGCCGATGAAGTGCACCACCTGGGCCTCGACCCGGAGGAACCGGAGGGCGCCGCCTGGGGCCAGGCCTTCACCGGCCTCTGCGCCCAAGCCAGCCTGCGCCTGGGCCTCACCGGCACCCCCTTTCGGGCCGACAACCTGCCCTTCTGCGCCGCCCGCCGCCAGGCGGTCCGCGAGGGCGATCAGCTGGTGGAGCACATCGTTCCCGACCTCAGCGTGGAGCCGCGTCAGCTGATCACCGTCGGCGACGTGCGGCCGCTGGAATTCCGCTTCCAGGACGGCTGGGTGGACCACGGCCGGCCCGGCACCGATGGCCAGGGCAGGGGTGCGGCCGAGACCTCGCCGCTCTCCGCTGAAGGGCGGAAGAGCTGGCGGGCCCGCAACCTGCGGCGGGCCATCCGCCTGGGGGATGGGAGCAGCATCGCCCTGCGGGTGCTGCTGGATGCCCGGCGCCGGCTGGAGCGGCTGCGCCCGGCCCACCCTCAGGCCGGCGGTCTGGTGATCGCCCGCGACATCGCCCACGCCCGCGGCCTCGGCCGGTTGCTGGAGGAGCAGGGCGAGCGGGTGCTGCTGGTGCATTCCCAGGACGCGGAGGCGGCCGCCCGGCTGGCGGCCTTCCAGAAGGGCGAGGGCGACTGGCTGGTGAGCGTGGACATGGCCGCCGAGGGCTTCGACGCGCCGCGGCTGCGGGTGGTGGCCTACCTCACCACCGTGGTGACCCGCAGCCGCTTCGTGCAGGCGATCACCCGGGCGGTGCGCATGGATGGCGAGCGGGCGGCGCTGGAGGCGATTCCCCGCCAGCCCTCCTACGTGTATGCCCCCGCCGACCCGCTGCTGATCGCCTATGCCCGCAGCTGGTCGCTGAGCGAGCCCTACCTGCTGCGGCCCCGGCCGACCGCCACCGGAGCCGAGACCGGGCCGGGAGCGGCCGGGAGCGGGCGGCTGCCACTGCAGGCGATCGATGAGCGCCTCGGCAGCCTGCTGCGGGTGCGGGGGCCGGAGCTGCCGCCGTTCGTTCCCGGCGCCAGGCGCAGCGCATAGCACAGAACGGCCAGAGGGGAAGCGCTGCGGGAGGAATCCGCTCAAGCGTTAACAACGTTGTGTCAACCACTACGTCAGTTCGGCTGACGGCCAGGCAACGTGGTGCCACTCGCGGAGACGCGGACCATGGACCCCATCGGGAATCGCCGACTCACCGTTGCCGTGAGCTGGGCCCTGGCCCGCCAGGCCACCCTCGATTGCCTGGAGCTGTTCGAAGAGAGCTACGCCCTCACCGAGGAATTCCGGGAATGGCTGCTCTGCCTCGATGAGCATCCCGAGCTGATCGCCGACAGCGTGCTGATGGTGCCTCGGGATCTGGGCAAAACCAGCGGCGCTGGGGATCCCCTTGACTCCGGCAGCGATCTGGAAACCGACGGGCTGCTGGAGATCTGACCGCAAGCAAGCTGAGCCCGGGCGGCAGGCGTGCCGCCCATCCCCTAGGCTCAACTCATAGTCGATCCGCATAAGCCGTGGGTGTTGCCCGTCCGGATGTTGAAAACCTGGTGATCGTGGGCTCGGGCCCCGCCGGTTACACCGCTGCCATCTACGCCGCCCGCGCCAACCTCAACCCGCTGCTGATCACCGGCTTCCAGGACGGTGGCATCCCCGGTGGCCAGCTGATGACCACCACCCACGTGGAGAACTTTCCGGGCTTCCCGGATGGCATCCTCGGCCCCGATCTGATGGACCGGATGAAGGCCCAGGCCGAGCGCTGGGGCACCACCCTGGTGCTGGCCGACGCCACCGCCATCGATCTCTCCCAGCGGCCGTTCCGGATCAGCGCTGACGGGATGACCTACAAGGCCCACAGCGTGATCCTGGCCACCGGCGCCAGCGCCAACCGGCTCGGACTGCCCCAGGAGGAGCGCTTCTGGAGCCGCGGCATCAGCGCCTGCGCCATCTGCGACGGCGCCACCCCCCAGTTCCGCGACCAGGCCGTGGCCGTGGTGGGCGGCGGCGACTCCGCCTGCGAGGAGGCCGTGTACCTCACCAAGTACGGCGACCACGTGCACCTGATCGTGCGCTCCGACAAACTGCGCGCCAGCAAGGCCATGGCCGACCGGGTGCTGGCCAACCCCGCCATCACCGTGCACTGGCACCGCCAGGTGGCCGACTGCAGCGGCAGCGACTGGATGGAGGCGATCACCCTGCGCGACGCGATCACAGGCGACACCGAGGAGCTGCCCGTGAAGGGCCTCTTCTACGCCATCGGCCATACCCCCAACACCCGCCTCTTGCGCGACCAGCTGGAGGTGGATGCCCACGGCTATCTGGTGACCAGGCCGGGGCGCCCGGAAACCAGCGTCGAGGGCGTGTTCGCCGCCGGCGATGTGGCCGACGCCGAGTGGCGGCAGGGCGTCACCGCCGCCGGCAGCGGCTGCCAGGCAGCCCTGGCCGCCGAGCGCTGGCTCAGCCACCACAACCTGGCGGTGGAGGTGAAGCGCGAGGCGCTGGAGCCCCAGGAGGTGGGCGAGCCGAAGCACACCGCCGAGAGCGATGAGGCCAACTTCAACCCCGATGCCCTCTGGCAGAAAGGGGGCTATGCCCTGCGCAAGCTCTACCACGACAGCGAGCGGCCCCTGCTGGTGGTCTACACCTCACCCACCTGCGGCCCCTGCCACGTGCTCAAGCCCCAGCTCAAGCGGGTGCTCGATGAACTGGGCGGCGCCGCCCAGGGCGTGGAGATCGACATCGAGGCCGATCAGGAGATCGCCCAGCAGGCCGGCGTCACCGGCACGCCCACCGTGCAGCTGTTCTTCCGCAAGGACCTCAAGCAGCAGTTCAAGGGGGTGAAGCAGCGCAGCACCTTCAAGGACGCCATCGAGGCGCTCCTGGGCGTGCACGCCTAGCGACGCCTTGGCCCCCCCGGGCGGTTGCCGCCTGGGCGGGGCCCGGCGCTGGCGTTCCGCTCCCGGTAGGTGATGCGGCCGCGGGTGAGGTCGTAGGGGCTGATCTCCACCAGCACCTTGTCGCCGGCCAGCAGCTTGATGCGGAACTTGGTGAGCTTGCCTGCAGCACGGCAGAGGCACTGGTGACCGGCTGGCTGCTCCAGGGTCACCAGGTAGAACCCGTTGCCCTGCTCCTTCTCAATCACACCAGAGGTCTCAATCATGCGGCGCGGCGCCCATCCCAGGAAATAGCTTCCACCAGCTTAGGTGTCGTCCTCGCCGCCCTCACAGCGGCGGTAGGGTCGGCCTCCCCACCACACCTTCCCCAGATCCCACCACCATGGTCTTTCCCCCCCTGTCGCTGAATCTGGGTCTGCTGCTGATCTCCATCGGCGTGGTGAACCTCTGGAATGCCCGCCGCTCCTGAAGCGCACACACTGCTGTTCCACAAGCCCTACGGGGTGCTGAGCCAGTTCACGCCGGAACCCGGGAGCCCCTGGCAGTGCCTGGCCAGCTTCATCCCCGTGGCGGGCGTCTATGCCGCCGGCCGGCTGGATGCCGACAGTGAGGGCCTGCTGTTGCTCACGGGCGATG
>JAWOBH010000005.1:0-3308 GCA_046498125.1 Prochlorococcaceae cyanobacterium
AGGCCAGCCTGATGAAACCCCTGCTGGAGCTGATGCGCCCCCAGCTGGAAAGCCGCATCACCAGGGCCTGTGTGGAGGCCCTGGAGGGCAGCGCACCCCAGCTGGCCGGGCAGCTGGAGCAGCCCTGTCGCAGGCTCGCCGCCCCCGCCAGCCGCTGTCTGGTGCGGGAAACAGCGGCCAGCGGCCAGGAACTGACGGTGCTGGCGGAGTTGCTGCGGCAGGAGCTGGGCCCGGAGAGCGAGCGCATCGTCAAGCGCTGCATCGCCCAGATGGTGGGCCTTCCGGCAGGGAGTCTGGAGGGCCTGTCGCTGCGGCAACTGGCTGAGCTCTTCGGGGCAGCCAGCCGCTAGGGGGCCGGCAGGGGCCGCCTTCGGTAGCGCAGCAACAGCTCATCATCTCCGAGGGGCCTCTGCTCCAGCAGCTGCCAACGGGACGGCCGCAGACTCAGGGACGGTGGCAACCAGCTGTGGGGGCCGCCCAGCAGCAGGGGGCAGACACTGAGCTGCAGTTCATCCACCTGCTCAGCCGCCAGGAGCTGACCGGCCAGCTGGGCGCCGCCCAGCAGCACCAGCCGCTGCAGCCCTTCAGCGGCGAGGCACTGGCGCAGCTGGACCCAGGAGCTGAACGTCAGCAGGCGCTGCCAGCCAGGGGGGATGTCAGGGCCCGGTGTTGCGCGGGGCTGTCCAGTCTGCGGGCGCAGCCACCAGCGCTGCAGCGGTTGGCGCCAGAAGGCCAGGCCCGCCGGAATCTCACCACTGCGGCTCAGCACGAGGGCCGGGGGCTGGGGAAGGCGGCCCTGGCGCGATCGCTCCGCGAGCAGGTCGGGGGCATGGATCAGACAGGTGCTGCCATGGCGACGCAGGGTTTCGGCACCGAGAAGGGCGGCGTCAGCCCAGGCCAGGGCCTCTTCCAGGACCCGGCGATCACCACTGCCCCCGAGCTGGGCGGAACCTCCGGCGGGGGGAGCCAGACGTCCGTCGATGCTGACGGCCAGCACCAGCCGCAGCCAGGGGCCAGGGGGGCCGGCTTCAGACAGCGGCCAGAGCCTCCAGGGCCGCGGGTCGCATCTCCAGCTGGGCAACCTCGGCAAACACCTCGGCCGCGTTGTTGGGACTTTCCTGGAGGCGCACCTTGTGGAGGCTGGCTCCCAGCTCGGCGATCGGTGCGCTGAGCAGGTCGGCAATGTGCAGGGCGATGTTCTCAGCCGTGGGCACGGTGGTGGCGAAGTGGGCCACGTCCTTGTTCAGGAAGGTGTGGTCAAAGGGTTCCACCACGCGGTCGTCCACAAGTTTCTGCAGAGCCGCCAGATCGCAGACCATGCCGGTGCGGGGATCGACGCGGCCACGTACCGTGACATCGAGCAGGTAGTTGTGGCCGTGGCCGTGGGGCCGGGCGCACTTGCCGTAGATGGCCTCGTTCTCGGCCTGGCTCAGCTCAGGGCGGGCCAGTCGGTGGGCCGCGGCGAAATGGGTGCGGATCGAGAGGAAGGCTTCCATCGGGGCGGCGTGGGAAGGAGTGGCGGTGCTGGAGGCTGGTGCGCTGGAGGTGGCGGTCGGGGGCAGCAGATCCACCCAGAGGTTGGCCTGTTCGTGGAGCCGCAGTCCCACCAGGGGGATCAGGGGGGCCAGGCGGGTCCAGATGGCCTGACCAAGGGCCTCGGTGGTGGGCAGCCGGCCTTCCGGCCTGGACACATCGAACTCCGGCCAGACCTCGTTGAGGTAGCGGTAGTCGAGCTGGGCACTCACCTGGGAGCGAATCGCGTGCTTCACCTCCGAGAGGTTGAGCACCATGCCGTCGGCATCAAGACCACCACCCATGGCCACGATCAGCTCGTAGTTGTGGCCGTGGCCGGGGGCGAGGCTGCAAGGACCAAAGCGGGCCTGGTTCTGCTCGGGACTGAGCTCGGGCAGCCAGTAGCGGTGGCTGGAACTGAAGGTGGCCCTGCGGGTGATCACGCAGGGGCGGCCCTGGCCGTGGGCCAGAGGGGGCAACCGGGAGGCAGCCGGCGATCCAGCTGCGGTTGCTGGCGGGGCCGTGGCTGCTGGCGTGGTTGCTGCCGTGGCAGTCGGTGGGGCCGTGGCGCTCGCCGGCATGGCCTCGATGTCAGGTGCTTCATCCTAGAAACGCCAATCCCAACGCCGACGACTGACCATGGCCGGCAGCACCCACCTCGAGCTGGCCAGGCGGCTGCAGGGGCTTAACCTCTACCTGGTGGGGATGATGGGAGCCGGCAAGAGCGCCATCGGCCGCCCCCTGGCCGAGGCGCTGGGCTACCGCTTCATCGACGCCGACACCGCCCTCGAGGGCGTGGCGGGACGCACGATCCCGGAGATCTTCGCCACTGACGGCGAGACCGGTTTCCGGGATCTGGAGACGGCGGTGCTCGGCCAGCTCAGCGCCTGGCATTCCCTGGTGGTGGCCACCGGCGGTGGCGTGGTGACCCGGACCCAGAACTGGGGCTACCTGCGCCAGGGCGTGGTGGTGTGGCTTGACGCCCCGGCCGAACGGCTGCTGGCGCGCCTGCGAAAGGATCCCGGCCAGCGCCCCCTGCTGAACAGCGCGGATCCGGAGGGTCGTCTGCAGGTCTTGCTGACCCAGCGGCTGCCGCTCTATGCGCAGGCCGACCTCCGCATCCAGCAGGGCGATGAGCCTGCGCAGCAGGTGGCGAAGCGGGTGCTGGCGGCCTTGCCGGGGATCCTGCGCCAGCGCCCCCAACCGCCCAGCAGCGGCGTGCGGTTGCAGGACAGCGACGGACGCATCACCCCCACGCTCAACTGAGCTGGCGCGCTCAGGCCTGGCCGGGTGGCTCCAGGCGCACCGCGAACCACTGCACACTGCGGCCCGGTTCGAGTTCCAGCTGGCAGGCGGTTTCCAGCAGCCGTTCGGCCTGCTCGGCGCGGGAGGGCAGATCGCGCAGATCGGCGGGCACCTCCGCCAGGCCGGCCAGCTGCACTTCCAGCCAGGCCAGGGTTTCGGCAGCGGTGAGGATGCGCTCAGCGCAGGCGGGTTCCAGCACCACGTAATGATCGAGTTCCCGCAGCAGGGGATCGGACATGGCAAGCGCAGCGCCTGGCGGCATCCTGGCCCGTTGGATGTCCTGCCGGGCGGCAGCACGGTGGAGCTGGAATCCGCGGTGCCGGGGTCCCGCACGCGAGCCCCTTCGCCGGAGTGTTTCTGGCCGATGCGCTGAGCCTGCAGGTGCTGCATAGCTCCGGCGAGCAGGCGCTGGGCCTGAGGGCCGGGGCCGAGCGCAGCCAGCGGCTCAGTCTCAGACTCGTCCGAGCTGGGCCAGAAGCCGATCGCGCCAG
>JAWOBH010000093.1:0-9629 GCA_046498125.1 Prochlorococcaceae cyanobacterium
GTCCTGCGGCACCTGGGTCACCTTGGTGGTGCCGCCGTCGATGCGCACGCTGGCGATCACGTCGGTGAGTCCGCCCGCCTCATCGGTTCCGAGCAGGAGGATGTTCTGCGTCCCCACCCGGCTCCAGGCGGCGAAGGGATTGATGATTCGCTGGCTCTCCTGCAGCGGGTTGTCGCTCAGCCATTCGGCCAGGGGGGCCGACAGCAGCAGACCACCCCCAAGGCCCAGGGCCATGGCCAGCAGCACCGGGCCCAGTCGCCCGCGTCTGCGCGTCCGTCGACCTCCCGCACGGCTCATGGACTCAACGCTATGGCACTCTCGACCCGCGGCGCGCGACGGGTGCCGCAGGTCCAACCGGCCGGTTGTGCGTTTCATAGGGCGAGGCGTTCTCCGCTGCGCAGGCCGGCCTGCACACGCCAGAGATTGGCATAGGCGCCGTCGGCGTCAATCAGCTGCTCATGGCGGCCGCTCTCCACGATCCGGCCCTGCTCCATCACCACGATGCGGTCGGCGTGGCGCACGGTGGACAGCCGATGGGCGATCACCAGGGTGGTGCGCTCCGCCGTGATCAGATCCAGGGAGCGCTGGATGGCGGCCTCAGTGTCGTTGTCCACCGCGGCGGTGGCCTCATCGAGGATGAGTACCGGCGGGTTCTTGAGGATGGCGCGAGCCAGGGCGATGCGCTGGCGCTGGCCGCCGGACAGCCGCTGACCCCGCTCGCCCACCACCGTGTCGTAGCCGTGGGGCAGGGCGGCGATGAAGCCGGCGGCCTCGGCCAGCTGGGCGGCCCGTTCGATCGCCGCCCGTGGCGCTTCGAAGCTGCCGTAGGCAATGTTCTCGGCCACCGTGCCGTGGAACAGAAACACCTCCTGGCTCACCAGACCGATGGCCTGGCGCAGATCGTCGAGCCGCAGCTCGCTGATCGGTGTGCCGTCCAGGCGGATGCAACCCGCCTGGATCTCGTAGAGCCTCAGCAGCAGCTTCACGATCGTGCTCTTGCCCGAGCCGGTGGATCCCACCAGGCCCAGGGTGCTGCCGGCCGGCACCGTGAGGTTGAAGTTGTGCAGCAGGGGGTCGCGGCCGCTGTAGGCGAAGCTCACGTCCTCGAAACGGATCTCGCCCTGCACCTGAGCCAGGGGAAGGGGACGGTGGCCGCCGGGGATGGTGATCGGGGTGTCGAGCAGGTCCAGCACCCGATCGGTGGAGGCCATCGCCCGCTGGTAATCATCCAGCGTGCGGCCCAGCGTCGTGAGGGGCCACAGCAGCCGCTGGGTGATGAACACCAGGAAGGCGTAGCTGCCGGTGGCGATCTCGCCGCGCCAGGCCTGGAGCCCGCCGATCACCAGGATGGCGATGAAGGCGAACAGGATCGCGTAGCGGATCAGGGGCACGAAGGCGGCCGAGAGGCTGATGGCGCGGCGGTTGGCCACCCGGTAGGACTGGCTCTGCTCCCGCAGCCGGCCCAGCTCATGCCGCTCGGCCACGTAGCTCTTGATCGTGAGCATGCCGCCCAGGTTGGTGCTCAGCCGACTGGCCAGATCGCCGGCCTGCTCACGCACCGCGGCGTAGCGCGGGGCCAGTCGCTTCTGGAAGCGCAGCGACCCCCAGAGGATCAGCGGGATCGGCAGGAACGACACCCCGGCCACGCCGGGTGAGAGCACCACCATGGCGCTGCCCACCGCCAGCACAGTGGTGAGCAGCTGCAGGATCTCGTTGGCGCCGTGGTCGAGAAAGCGCTCCAGCTGGTTGATGTCGTCGTTGAGCACGGCCATCAGCCGGCCGCTGCTGCGGGCCTCGAAGAAGGCCATGTCGAGGCGCTGCAGGTGGTCGTAGGCCTCCAGTCGCAGCTCGTGCTGCACCGTCTGGGCCAGATTGCGCCAGAGCACGCCGTAGAGGTACTCGAACAGCGACTCGGCGCTCCAGATCAGGAACGACAGCACCGCCAGCACCGTCAGCTGCTGGGGCACGGTGGCGAAGCCGAAGCGGGCCAGCCAGGCGTTGTCCTGCTGCACCACCACATCCACCGCCAGGCCGATCAGCACCGGAGGGGCGAGGTCGAACAGCTTGTTGAGCACGGAGCAGCCGGCGGCAAGCCACACCAGGCGGCGGTGGGGCCGCAGGGTGGTGAGCAGGCGGCTGAGGCCGCTGGCCTGGGGTGAAGTCCGCTGTGGGGCGGGCGCCATGGGCCGTTGAACAATGGGCCAGCTTCGCGCAGTGCCACCGCCACTGAGGGGGGCGAGCGGACCATGGGGTGGCAACAGAAAGCCCCCCGGGGGAGCTCAGCTCGGCCGGGGGGCTGGATTGGGGGGTGGGCGCAGCCGGGCCGCGCAGCGATCACCAGCGGTTGTCGCCGCCGCCGCCGCCGCCGTAGCCGCCACCACCGCCACCACCGCGGTTGCCCCCCCGTCCGCCACCGCCGCCGCCTTCGCGGGGGGTGGCCTTGTTGACGCGGATCATGCGGCCCATCCACTCCACATCCTGGAGGTCGTCGATGGCTTTCTGTTCGTCGGCCTCCTGGGTGAGTTCAACGAATGCAAAGCCACGCTTGCGGCCGGTTTCGCGATCCAGCGGGAGGCTGCACTGGCGCACCTCGCCGTACTGGGCGAAGAGATCGACAAGGTCTTCCCGTTCGGCCTGGAACGAGAGATTGCCTACGTAAATGGTCATTAATGAAGCGGAAATGAAGCGGAACCTGGAGCTGGTCGTTGGAGATTCGTCTGATGCCGGGGTTCCGAGGGAAGACCAGATGGACCTGTGAAACAGATGGAGCCGGAGAACAGGGAACCTGATCGCCAGTTGGACCTGATGGGCAGATGGACCTGGGCGTGCCGCAGGAAGCCTGAACGCCATGGAATCGCCGACATTCTACGTCGCCTCCGCCCGGTTTATGGAGAACGGTGAAGTGCCCAGGGCGACAGTTTGGTGCCAACGTGTGCGGATGCAGTTACGCTGCCTCTGTCAGCAAACCCTGATCCAGCTGCTCTCGCCGAGCTCGGCCCTGTCATAGGCAGCGTCCAACCCCGAACCGCCAACCCCAACCGCCAACACTCTGATGACGGCCCCTGTCCCCTGGAGTCTTGCCTGGAGCGAGGACGGAGAACTGGCTCCGCAGGATCGCTTCGACCTCCTGCAGAGCCTGGTGCAGACGGAATCCCTGGAGGTTCAGTGCTCCCTGATCGCAGTGGTGGAATCGATGGGCAGCGCCGAAATCACCTCCATCTCCCTCTCGGTGTCCCTCGGTGATGTCACTGGTCTGAGCTCTTGAGCCGGCTGATCTGCAGGGGTTTGCTCAGCACCCGCAGGTTGCGCAGGCTCTGAAACACCTCCTCGGGCATGCCCTTGGGCAGGTCCACGGTGCTGTGGGCATCGAAGATCTGGATGCGTCCGATCGACTTGCCGTTGAGGCCGGTTTCATTGGCGATCGCCCCCACCAGGTTGCCCGGCTTGATGCGATCCCGCCAGCCCAGCTCAACGCGGAAGCGTTCCATGTTGTCTTCGGGGGGACCCTGGGGCCGCTCGCCGCGGCCGGCGCGGCGGGGCTCCCGGCCGCGGTCCCGGCTACTTCCATCCCGCCCGTTGCCCTCGCGGCCGGGCCCCTGGGGCCTGACGCTGGTGAAGTCGTCGTTGCCCTGCAGCAGCAGGGGCTTGCCGGCCAGGCTCAGTTCCAGAGCCGCCAGCGCCAGTTGCTCGGGACTGCAGGACTGTTCCTGGGCCACCCGCTGGAGAATCTCGCTGAGCAGGGCCCGTTCCTCGTCGCGGCAACCGCTGTCTTGAAGGGCTGTGGTGAGGCGCTGGCGCAGGCGGTCGAGCCGGTGCTGGTTGATGGTGGCGTTGCTGGGCACCTCCATGGGCTCGATCGGCTTGCCCGCCGCCCGCTCCAGCCCGCCCAGGAAGCGGCGCTCCCGGGGGGTGAGGAACAGGATCGCCTCGCCGCTGCGCCCCGCCCGGCCGGTGCGGCCGATGCGGTGCACGTAGGCCTCGCCGTCAAAGGGGATGTCGTAGTTGATCACCAGGCCGATGCGATCCACATCCAGGCCGCGGGCCGCCACGTCGGTGGCCACGAGCATGTCCACCTGGCCGTTCTTGAGGCGCTCGATCGTGCGCTCCCGCTGGGCCTGGGGCACGTCGCCGTTGAGCACGGCCACGTCATAGCCGTGGGCCTCGAGGGACTCCGCCACGGTGAGGGTGATCGCCTTGGTGCGCGCGAAGATGATCACCCCCTCGCCGCCCTCGCTCTCGAGCACGCGCTCGAGGGCGGCCAGCTTGTGGGGAGCGGGCACGGTGAGGTAACGCTGACGGATGCGGCCCGCGTCCGCGGCCTTGGTGCGGATCGTGACCTCCGCCGGGCTGCTCAGGTACTGCTGGGAGATGCGACGGATCTCGGCCGGCATGGTGGCGGAGAACAACACCACCTGGCGCTGTTCGGGCAGCTGACCCAGCACCCACTCCACGTCGTCGATGAAGCCCATGCGCAGCATTTCATCGGCCTCGTCCAGCACCAGGGCCCGCAGGCTGGAGAGGTCGAGTGTGCCCTGGCGCATGTGGTCCATCACCCGGCCGGGGGTGCCCACCACGATCTGGGCGCCACGCCGGAGCTGATGGATCTGGTCACGGAAGTCGGCGCCGCCGTAGATGGCCACGGTGCGCACCTGGGGCAGCTGGGCGGCGTAGCTGTTGAAGGCCGCGGCCACCTGCAGGGCCAGTTCCCGGGTGGGGGCCAGCACCAGCACCTGGGGGGTGCGCTGCTCGGGATCCAGGCGGGCGAGCATGGGCAGGGCGAAGGCGGCCGTCTTGCCCGTGCCGGTCTGGGCCTGGCCCACCAGGTCGCGGCCGAGCAGCAGCTCGGGGATGGCCGCCTGCTGGATCGGCGAGGGCTCGCGATAGCCGATCGCCGCCAGGGCGTCGAGCAGTTCGGGGCCGAAGCCGAAGTGGGCGAAGCCACTGGGCTGGGTGAGGGTTTCGGTGGGGTCGCTGAGACCGTTGCCGTTGGTGGGTTCGATCAGGGAAGTCAAAAAGGGAGTCCTTGGGTGGTGCGCGCAGCCCGGATCCCAGCGCCTGGTGGCTGGTGAGTCCTTCAATGCAGGTCCGGCAGCTACCCAGTGGAGCCTGTTGAAGCCCCGCGAAACTCTCTGCCTTCTGTCTGCCTTGCCGTTGTTGGCCGTCCTGGAAAATTCGGCGGCCCAATGGGGAGCTGATTGGAAATCTTATCAGTTCCCTTCATCAGCTCTCCGGCCCCGCTCCCAGGCGCGGTCCCCGGCCGAAGTCATCGGCCAGGCGCTCGATGTCGTCCTCTCGGAGCAGCTCGCCGCGCTGAACCTCGATGATCACCAGATCGGCCCGGCCGGCGCTGGCCCGGTGAATCGCACCCACGGGAATGAACAGTGTGGTGCCCGCCCGGGCCTCCAGCTGCCGCCCATCGCACTCCAGAGAGCCGTCGCCGGCCACCACCACCCAGTGTTCGCAGCGCTGGCGGTGGCGCTGGCGGCTGATCCGCCGCCCGGCGGTGATGCAGAGCCGCTTGAGCAGGTAGCCGCTCCCCCCGCCCAGGGTCTCGAACCATCCCCAGGGGCGCTCCTCCCGCGACCCGCAAGGCTGGGGCTGGGGTGGCGGTTGGCCGAGGGGCGTGTCCATGGGATTGCCTTGCCAGTGTCAGCCCGGGGTGACCAGCCAGGCCTGGTCACGGGCGCGGGTGAGGCCGGTGTAGAGCAGCCGGGTGTCCCAGTTGCGGCCAGGCGGCAGCAGCAGCCAAACCGTGCCGTACTGGCTGCCCTGGGACTTGTGCACCGTGAGGGCAAGGGCCGGTTCGGCCTGCCCCAGCCGGGCCGGATGCAGCAGCCGGCCCCCGGCAAACAGCACCCTCCGCTCGCTGCCGCTGCCCACCAGCACGCCCACATCGCCGTTGGCCAGACCCTGCTCGGGCAGGTTGCGCTGGTTGAGCACGGGCGTGCCCAGTGGCCAGTGGGCACTGGGCCGTCCGGCGGCCTCCCCCAGCAGCTGGCGATGCAGGCCCTGCACGCCCCAGGGGCCCTGGCGCACCGGGGTGAGGGCGACGCAGCGCTCCAGCTCGCCGAGCAGGGGCTCGCAGGCGTCCTCCGCCAGCAGCTCCCCAGGGCGCCAGCTCAGGGCTGCCGCCAGAGCGGCCAGCCGCTGCTGGTGCCGGCGCAGGGCAGCGATGACCTCAGTTGGTGACTGGCGCGGCGGGGCCTGGAGCCAGTGCAGGTTGCTGCCCGGCTCCAGGCCCCGCAGCCGGGCGGTGAGCCGCTCCTGGGGCGCGGGGCCGGCCAGGCGCAGGTCGGCGGCCAGCGCGGCGATCGCGCCGGCATTGCGATAGGTGGTGCGCAGTTCCACGGTGGCCGGCCCCAGCTGCTCGCGCCATGGGGGCTGCATCAGCTCCTGCAACACCGACCCCGGACCCACCGGTGGCAGCTGGCCCGGATCCCCCACCAGGACCAGCCGGCAGGCCGGGGGAAGGGCCTCAAGCAGGGCCGCCATCAGGGGAAGGTCCACCATCGACAGCTCATCCACCACCAGCAGATCCAGCTCCAGGGGGCGCTGGGCGTGGCGAGCGAAGCGCTCGCCGCTGCTCTCCAGCAGGCGGTGCAGGGTGGAGCAGGGGGCCGCCAGCAGCGGCGCGGCCAGCGCCGCCTCCAGCCGGCGGCCGTCCCGCTCGATCGCCTCCCGCAGCCGCGCGGCCGCCTTGCCGGTGGGCGCCGCCAGCTGCAGCCGCAGCCCCGGCTGGTGCCGCAGCAGGGCGGCGAGCAGTTGCACCACGGTGCTGGTCTTGCCGGTGCCGGGACCGCCGCTGAGCAGCAGCAGTCGCTGGCCGAGGGCTGTTGTCACCGCCTGTTGCTGGAACGCGTCGAGCCCGGCGGCCGCCGCCTGCCGGCGGGCCGCCGCCAACGTGGCGGCGGGCGGTGCCTGCGGCAGCGGCTCTCGGGCCCGCTGCACCAGCTGGTTGAGGGCGTGCTCCAGCTGCAGGTGCCAGCGACGCCAGCGCAGCCGATCTCCCAGCAGCACCAGCGGTGCCTCGGGGGCCTGCTCGAGGGCGCCGGCCCGCACCGCCAGGGGGGAGCGCTCCAGGGCCGTGCGGTAGGCCTCGGGCCAGCCCTGGGGATCGACGCCCTCCGGTGCCTCGGCGGCGAGATCGAGCTCCAGGCCTCCGGCCTCCAGGGCCGCGCCGAGGGCGGTGATCAAGGCCCCCAGCCGTGGATCCACGGGGGCGCCCGCCGCGCAGAGGCGGGGCAGGGCCTCGCTCAGGGCCGCCGCCAGGATGCCGCCGGTCGCCGCACCGGGGTTCGCGGGGCTCATCGGGCGCCCTCCCGCAGCAGCGTGTCGAGGGCCTGCACCCGCCCCAGCGGCGGCCGCTCCACCAGCATCCCCGGCACCAGGCCAGCGGCTGCGGCAACGGTTTCCGCCTGGCTGGTGGCGCCGGGCACGCCGCGCAGAAACACATAGGCATAGCCGCCCAGGTGCCGCTCCGGGCTGTAGCCGGGCAGGCGCCAGCGCAGGTAGCGGTGCAGAGCCACCAGATAGAGGTGGGCCTGAAGCGGGTAGTGGCTGGCGGCCATCAGCTCCGTCATCGCCTCCAGGCCGTAGTGGGCGGGGCCGCAGGCCAGGGCAGCGCCTTCGGGGTCGCGCTCCCCCAGCCAGTTGCTCTTCCAGTCGAGCACCCACCAGCGACCGTGCTGCCGGAACACCAGGTCGATGGAGCCGGTGAGGAAGCCGCGGCTGGCGATCTCCAGGCGCTCCAGGCGCTGGGCGTAGGAGGGGCCGAACAGGCCGCCCGGGTGCTCGCGGAAGCAGCGGGCCAGATCGGCACTGCGCACCCGCCGCGGATGGTCCGCCTGCCCTGGTGGATCGTCCGGCTGACGGACAACCGCCAGGGGCAGGTCGAAGTGCAGCTCGTTGAGCCGTTCCGCCGGATCCAGCCCCGCCAGCCGGACGCTGCCCAGGGCGCCGCCGAAGGGGGTGTGACGCAGCCGCTCCAGGGCCCCCGCCAGGGGGTCGGCCAGGGCTTCGGCCAGCCCCGCCCGCTCCAGTTCCTGGCGGATCAGGGCCAGGGGACCCGGCGCCGCTGGGCTGTGGCGGTAGTCGATCTGCTCGAGGATGCGGTGCAGGGCCTCGCCGGGGCCGGCGCCGCGGGGGAACGTGGCCAGCGGCCCCTGGCGCTCCCAGGTGCCCTCCTTGCCGGGGCCGGCTGCCCCGATCGGGACCTCCGTCAGTGGGGGCTGCCCCATCGGGGGCTCGGCCACGGATGGGTCGGCGGGGCCGTCGCCCGTGTCGCGCCCCTCCTCGCGCTCCGCCGGCGCCAGGCCGCCGCCGCCGTGGGCCCAGCTCGAGTAGCTGCTGCGGCCCCAGCTGGTGTCCAGCTGGTGGGCCGGCAGGGGGCCGGCCTGCAGCTCTCCCTCCGGGGCGGGCGGCAGCCAGCGCTCCCCGGGCGTGGGCAGGGCGGCCGGATCGATGGGTCGCAGCGGCAGCTCCGGCTCACCGCGCAGGCCACCCTCCGCCAGCAGCCAGGGGGCCAGGGGATCGGCGCCCTGGCGGGGCTGCTCCCGCCAGCCCAGCACCAGCAGGTGGCGGGCGCGGGTGGTGGCCACGTAGGCCAGGCGCTCGGCCTCCTGCTCGGCGGCGGCCAGATCGTCGCGGGCGGCGCGACGGCCCCGGCCCCAGTGGGGGGAACGGTGCAGGTCGAGGTGGGGCGCGCTGGCGCCCGGCGGCAGCCAGCGCCGCCCCAGTTCGCCGGCGTTGCTGGTCGGGGCCGGTGGGGCCCGCCACAGGTAGGGGCAGATCACCACCGGATACTCCAGACCCTTGCTGCGGTGCACGGTGACCACGGCAATGGCGGCATCGGCCGCGGTGCTGTTGAGCTGGTGCTCATCCGGCACCCGCCGGTCCGGCTCCAGGCGGATGCGGCGCAGCCAGTCGGCGGCCGCGGCGGCTCCCAGCCCCAGCTGGTGCATGCGCTCCTGCAGCAGTTCGGTGGCCTGCTGCAGATCGGCCAGCAGCCGTCCCCCCACCGACAACCGCGCCAGTCCCTCGGTGCTGAGCAGTTCCCCCAGGCAGGCCAGCACGCCATCGCGCTCCAGCCGCTGGGCCAGCTGGGCCAGCTGGTCGGCCAGCCGCTCCCAGGCCGGCTCCGGTGCCGAGACCAGCCGCTCGGCGCTCCAGCCCAGCAGCGGCGAGGCCGCCAGCAGCCGCTGGCGACCGGGGTGGCCGGGATCGGCCAGGGCATCGAGCAGACGCTGCAGGGCGGTGGCCGCTTCGCTGGCAAACACATCGCCGCGGCTCACCAGCCGGCTGGGCAGCCCCCGCTGCTCGAGGGCATGGCGCAGCAGCTCCGCCTGGCGGTGGGTGCCCACCAGCAGGCAGAGATCGCCCGGGCCCAGCTGCCGCAGCTGGCGGCTGCCATCGGGCCGGGGTGTCTGCAGCAGCAGCCCCCGGCGCAGCAGCTGCAGGCAGAGCCCGGCGAGTCGCCGCTGCAGCTGCTGCCCCTCGGCGACGACGACCACCAGCCCCAGCAGGTGGCCGGGCTCTGCCTGCAGCTGCTGCGCCGGGGGCTGCTGCTGCAGACACCCCTGCCCGATGGCAGCCGCCAGCTGCGGCAGCTGGGCCCGGGCGATCTCTGCCTG
>JAWOBH010000111.1:0-15923 GCA_046498125.1 Prochlorococcaceae cyanobacterium
CGCCTGCACCCGCTTCAGGTAGGCGGGCAGGTGCTGGCGCAGGTGAGACACGGAGACCTGTGTCATGGTTTGTACATTGCATCTGTACGCCGTAGGTCATTCTGCTGCGCGACGTGCTGAGTCTCTGGTTCGACAGCCTGGCAGCAGCCCCTGAGCAAACCACCGCCCAGCAGAATCACCTACGATGTACAGATGTAATGTACAAGCCATGACAGAGGTCTCCGTGTCTCACCTGCGCCAGCACCTGCCCGCCTACCTGAAGCGGGTGCAGGCGGGTGAGGCCATCCAGATCACCTCCCGCGGCCGTGTGATCGCCCGGCTGCAGGCCGAACGCGATCCCGCCCAGGCAGCCCGCGAGTGGCTGGAGGAGCTCAAGGGCCGCGTGACCCTGGTGGATGTGGTGTCGCCACTGGGGCCAGATCTGGCGGATGGCGCCTGGGGTGGCGATGCCGACCATCTGTGACACCCCCATCCTCCTGTTCTGGGCCCACGAACCCGAACGTCTCTCGTCGCCAGCCCGGCACGCGCTGGAACTCGGCCTCTCCAAGGGCGAGCTGGCCATTGCCGACATCACGCTCTGGGAGCTGTCCCTGCTGTATGAGCGAGGGCGGTTGCTGCTGCCGGCGGACGTGTCCGCCGAGCTCTACCTGAAGCAGTTGCTCGCGGCCCTGCGGCTGCAGGTGCTGCCGATCACCCCGGAGATTGCCCTGCTGTCGCGCAGCGATCTGTTTCTGCAAGGCGATCCAGCGGATCGCCTGATCGGCGCCACAGCCCTGCAGCTGGGGTCACCGCTGATCACCGCTGATGCCAAGCTGCGTGCCTTGCCCGAACTCCACACCGTCTGGTGAGTGGCTGCGGAAGCAGGCCTGATGCGCTGGGATGCCCCCCCCCCGGCGACACCGGCTAGGCATCGGCGATGCACAGCGCCAGCTCGTCCTCCAGCAGCGCCCGGCGGCGCTTGCCGGCATTGCAGCGGACGCAGAGGGCCTGCAGGTTGCTGAGGTCGTCGGAGCCGCCCTGGTTCCTGGGCACGATGTGGTCCACCTCCAGGGCCCGCTGGTGCGGAGTTTGCTGAGCAACAGCCGGCGCCGCAGCACTCGCAGCGGCCCCTGGCGCGGGTGAGCACCCGGACGTTGATCGATGCGCTGGCGGCAGATCTCCAGCAGCTGGTTGCGTTCGGCGTCGCTCAGATCCTCGCTGCCAACCAGGGCGTAGCTGCCCTTCTCGCAGCGGGTGATGCCGTTGCCGGTGAGCACCTTGCCCACCACCATGCGCCTGCCAGGATCCGCCGGGCCACGTCCTGCGCTGGGGCGGGGCTGGCTGTTGCTCGGCAAATCCGTGGCCCAGGAGTTCCATGAGTATCAGCGGTTGGTCGATGCGGCTCATGCGCATGCGCTTGGCGATGGTCTCGCGCAGGCGCTGATCGATGACGAAGGAGGGGCGGGGGCATGGCAGAGCCCTCGGGCTTCAGCTTCGGAACCCGGCACCACCAGCTCCTGCCCCCGGTTGATCAGTTCCTTCACCTGCCGGTTGAAGGCCTCCCGATCCAGCCCAAGGAGAGCGGGATCGGCGTCGTAGCGGAACTGCACGGCATAGACGGTGAGTTGAGCGAGTGGCTCCAGATCGGCCGTGGCCACTCCCTCGGCCTCCAGCAGCAACAGCAGCCGGCGCAGGTCATGGGTGAGCGGCGGAGCCCCACCGAGTTGCATCAGCCAGGCTTTCAGAGCCTTCTGCACCGCCTGCTGCAGCCAGAATCCCCAGGCGCCCTCCCGGAACACAGCCGGATCGCTGGAGACCTCGGCGGTCTCCAGATCGACGATGGCGATCCTCAGCAGTCCTTCCTGCTCTGAGAGCACCATCAAGCAACCGCCCCTCCGGGAACGGCCTGCCGATCACGTGGCTGCGCCACTGACGGCGTTCCTCGCACTCACGCTCGGAATTCAGCAGCAGATCCAGCGACACGTCCGCTTGTGCCAGCAGCCCCCACAACTGATTGAGCACCTCGAAGCGGTTGCGACCCTCCAGCCAGGCATCCGGGGCCGTGATCGGCAGATCGATGTCTGACTCGGGGCCGGCGGTACCCCGCGCCCTGGAGCCGCCGGGTAGCCCACCAGGGCGACGGTGCCCTTCTCACAGCGGGTGATGCCGTTGCCGGTGAGCATTGTGCCCACCATCAGCTGGTCCACGTGGCTGATGCGGATGCGTTCAGCGATGCTGTGGCGCAGGTGCTGGACGGTGGCGGAGGGATCGGGGCTGGTGTTCGCTTTTCGGAGCTACCTTGGCTGAAGAATCTGAACCGCTCCGCCCGGTTCAAGCGGCTGGCTTACGCCTCTCGCCGATCCGGGACCAGCAGGAGTGGAGCCAGCCTGTGTGGGGCCAGCGGAAGGATCGTAACGCCCATGAGCAAGAAGCAACGCCCAGCGCCCGTCAAGACGATCGCGGAGATGCAGAACGATTGTCCCTACGATGAAGCGATCGACAAGAAGAACTACAAACGAGACCTACAATCGCTCCAGATCGAACTGCTCAAGGCGCAGCGCCACATCAAGGCTGTCGGGCAGCGCGTGGTGATCCTGTTCGAAGGACGCGATGCGGCGGGCAAGGGTGGATCAATCAAGCGCTTCCGCCAACACCTGAACCCTCGCGGCAGTGAACATGTCGCTCTGGCGAAACCCAACGATGCCGAAGTGACCCAATGGTACTTCCAGCGTTACGTGCCGCACCTGCCATCGGCCGGAGAAATCACGATGTTCGACAGGTCGTGGTACAACCGGGCCGGCGTGGAGAAGGTGATGGGCTTCTGCACACCTCAGGAGCACGCCCTGTTCCTCCGCCAGGTTCCCGCCTTCGAACAGTCCCTCGTCAGCAGTGGGATCATGCTCTTCAAGATGTGGTTCACCGTGTCGCAGGCCCGACAGAAGCTGCGCTTCGACGACCGGCGCAAGGATCCACTCAAGCAGTGGAAGATGTCGCCCATCGACGAGGTCAGCGTGGCCAAGTACGACGAGTACACCGAAGCTCGCAACGAGATGCTGCTCGCCACCGACACCCTCGTGGCGCCATGGACGATCATCAACTCCAACGAGAAGAGGCGGGCCCGTCTCGGCGCCATCCGCAGTGTCCTCCAGGCACTGGATTACGAGCACAAGGACCACGCCATCGTCGCTGAGCCCGATCCACGGGTCGTGCGTACGGCACATTCGGTGTTCATCGACAATTGATCGAGCCCGACTTGGCTCGGGAGGCCTGCTGATTCTGTGTCGCTATGCGAACACATGGTTCTCAGCGCCACACTTCATGGTTAGGGCTGTGGGTGGCGAAGGTGAAAGCCTTGGCATGGCAACGCCTATGGAGATGCAGCATGACAAAGGTTCTGGTGCTGTACTACAGCATGCACGGTCATACGGAAACCATGGCGAATGCCGTCGCCGAAGGCGCCGGATCCGTTGATGGCGTCGACGTGGTGATCAAGCGGGTGCCTGAAGTGATGCCAGAAGACGTGGCTCGCGAAGCTGGTGCCAAGCTCGATCAGCCAGCAGCCATCGCGGACGTTCAGGAGTTGGCCGATTACGATGCCATCATCTTCGGAACGCCAACGCGGTTCGGAAACATGAGTGCGCAGATGCGCAATTTCCTGGATCAGACCGGCAGTCTCTGGTTGGACGGCAAACTGATCGGCAAGGTTGGCAGTGTTTTCGCTTCCACAGGCACCCAGCACGGCGGCCAGGAAACCACGATCACGTCGTTTCATACGACACTCTTTCACCACGGCATGGTCGTTGTGGGGGTGCCGTATTCCTGTCCTGAAATCATGAACATGTCCGAAATCACCGGTGGAACGCCCTACGGATCAACCACACTCGCTGGCAGCGATGGCAGCCGCCAGCCCTCCGCCAATGAATTGGCGATCGCCCGCTTTCAGGGCCAGCATGTGGCAACGATTGCGCGGAAGTTAGCAGCCTGAAAGCCTCTGCCATGCACCAGCCTCTGCGCGATCAGAAAATTCCCAGGGTTTTCTTCTTGCAGTAGCCCGCCCCGATGTTCATCCATCCCGATTCACAGGGCTTGCCGTCGGTTGGCTTCACCTCGTAATAGATGGGTGAATCGCAATGCTGCTTGAGGTCATTCACATACCCAAGCGGACATTCGTCGTAACCCGGGAGTTTGGGAATCCGCTTCTGAGCCACCGCTGGGCCGGGACTCAGCCCTGGAACAGCCAGCACACCTGTGGACAGCAGGAGGAACAGCCTCTGCATCGGGCAAACCATCAGCTGGTCAGACTCTAGAGAAGGCCTGGCGTTCCTCTGCCTCGCCCGACACCCCAACCATGACCCACCAAGCCCTGCCGCCGATCGCCGGCCGTGAAGCCGAGATTCTGGCCCTGGTGCAGCAGGAGGGCCCGGTGGCTCTGCCGCACACCAATCTGCGCCTGGAGCGGATCCGCTCCGGTTTCGCCTGTGCCCTGCACATGCACCAGCCCACGATTCCGGCCGGCGCGAATGGGGAGCTGATCTCCCATCTCCAGTCCATGCTGGAGCACCCGGATGAGGGCGACAACCACAACGCCGAACCGTTTGCCCAGTGCTACCGGCGCATGGCGGATCTCATCCCCCAGCTGATCGGCGAGGGCTGCAATCCGCGGATCATGCTCGATTACTCGGGCACCCTGTTGTGGGGGTTTCAGCAGATGGGCCGCCACGACATTCTCGAGGCGCTGCAGGTTCTGGCCTGTGATCCCGCGGTTCAGCCCCATGTGGAGTGGCTCGGCAGCTTCTGGGGCCATGCCGTGGCCCCCTCCACCCCCATCCCCGACCTGAAGCTGCAGATCCTGGCCTGGCAGCACCAGTTCGCGGCCCTGTTCGGCGACGCGGCCCTGCAACGGGTGAAGGGCTTCTCGCCGCCGGAGATGCATCTGCCCAACCACCCCGACACGCTTCATGCCTTCGTGAAGGCCCTGCGCGAATGCGGTTACCGCTGGCTGCTGGTGCAGGAGCACAGCGTGGAAAACCTCGATGGCTCGGCCCTCAGCCAGGAGCAGACCCTCATCCCCAACCGGCTGGTGGCCCGCAGCTCCAGCGGCGACACGGTGACCATCACCGCCCTGATCAAAACCCAGGGGTCGGACACCAAGCTGGTGGGCCAGATGCAGCCCTGCTACCAGGCCCTGGGGCTGGATCGTCAGGCCCTGGACGGCAGCACGGTTCCGGCGCTGGTGTCGCAGATCGCCGATGGCGAGAACGGCGGCGTGATGATGAACGAATTCCCTCCGGCCTTTCTCCAGGCGCACCGCAGCCTCACTGCCCAGAACGCGGGCCAGGGCGCCGATCCAGCCACGGTGGCGATCAACGGCACGGAGTATCTCGAGCTGCTCGACGCTGCCGGGATCAGCCCCACGGCCTACCCCTCGATTCAGGCGGTGCGGCAACACAGGCTGTGGCAGCGCACCGGCAGCGCACCCACACCGGCAGCGGTGGCCGCGGCCATCGCCGATCTGGAGGCCAGCGATCCTGGCTTCTCGATGGAGGGCGCCTCCTGGACCAACAACCTCAGCTGGGTGGAGGGCTACGCCAACGTGCTCGAACCGATGGGCCAGCTCAGCGCCCGCTTCCACCAGGTGTTCGACCCGCTGGTGGCTCGTGATCCCGGGGTGACCACAACCCCGCGCTATCAGCAGGCGCTGCTGCACCTGCTGCTGCTCGAAACCAGCTGCTTCCGCTACTGGGGACAGGGCACCTGGACCGAGTATGCCCGCGAGATCCACCGCCGTGGGACGGCGGCGATCGGCTGATGGGCGCTGCAGGGCTCTGAGAGATCAGGACTTCAGTCCTTCAGAGTGTTCTGTCGGGCCAGAGGAAGGTGTTGAACAGGCGTGGGCCCAGGCCAGGCCGATAGCCCAGGGTGTTCTGGGTGGATAAACTCACCACCGCCCCGAGACGGTCCGCCAGCTTAAGGCAATCCTGAAAGGTCTGGGCTGTGTAGCACTGCACATCCAGCTGATTGCATCCCGCCTTGGGCACAACACCCGCCTGAAACGGCTGAATGCTGCAGTAGATCGGCTTGTTGTACACATACCGCAGCCGGTAGAACGCCGCCAGGTTGTAGTGGGCAAAGAAATGATCATCCACCTGGATGCCATCGCCATGGCGGGCTTCGTGCACCAGGTCGGTGATCCCCATCCTCCGGTACTGGGGCGACTGAACCCACACCACCGGGATCAACCCCTGTCTGCGGGCCTCCTCCGCCACCTCCCGCTGCACGGAGTCGGCCACCCTGCGGTAATCGAGAAACACCACCCGGTAGCCCTCGGCCCGGATCTGAGCCATCAGCCGGCCCAGCTCTCCGTTGGAGGAATAGAACCAGATCTGCGGCTGCGACAACCATGTGCCATTTGGTGCCGGGGCGGCCACTGCCGGGGCGGCCAGAACCGGCGCGAGGGCCAGGGTGGCTGCCCCACAGGCCCAGGCCAGCCGTCTCAGCATTGCGGGAATGGGTCCAACCATCAACGCCAGCGCTCCTCCTGCCCGCGTTCCTGCCTCTGTGTTCTAGGTGCGGCGTTCTAGGTACGGCTGGAGGTGGCAGCCTCGGCGATCGTGCTGCTTAGGCTGGTAGCTCATCAAGGCCGCTGCCCTGCGGGACACGCCATGACCGGCAACGCCGCCGCGCGCGCCCGCAGGATGCTCCGGGAAGATGCCCTGCAGGAGCACGATCTCGGCACCCTGGCCCAGGCCTACAGGGCCGGTCAGCCCGTTTACCTCGGCCGTGGCGACGTCTGGAGATGGGACCGTGACGGCATTCCTGCCTGGCTGGTGCCCCAGTTCGAGGACCTCGGCTTCCTGCCCTAAGGCCGGGATGGTTCGTCGGGTCCGGGATAGCGAATCGCCTCCACATGGCCCATCCAGTCGATCGCGGAACTGTGCAGGTCGTAGTAGCCGCCCACCACCGCCAGCTGGCCGGCGCGCACCCGGTCGGTGAGCAGCACGCTGGAATGCACCAGATTGCCGGCGGCACTGAGGGTGTGGCGCCGGCAGGACTCCTCCAGTGAGAGGTGGTCGCCGTACTGCAACAGCTCCATGCGCAGCTGGCCCACCACCTGGGACAGGCTGGGCGTGAGCAGCAGTTCGGGGTGGAGGGCCGCTGACACGGCACCGCAGGCCTCATGGCCGAGCACCACGATCAGGGGCACATCCAGATGGCCCACCGCATACTCGAGCGAGGCGATCGCCGCAGTGGTGCTCATCGTGCCGGCGTTGCGCACCACGAACAGGTCGCCGAACCCGGAGTCGAACAGCAGCTCCACCGGCACCCGCGAATCGGCGCAGCCGAGCACCGCCGCCAGCGGGTGCTGCCCCTCCACCACGGCCCGCATGCGTTCACGGGTGCTGTGGGGGTGCAGGGAATGGCCCTCCAGAAAGCGTTCATGGCCCTGCTTCAGCCAGTGCAGCACAGCAGCAGGCCGGGCCAGGGGCGATGAGCCCGGATCCACGGGAATGCCTGGTTCGGCGGGAGCGCTGGGTTGGACCATGGAGGGTGGAGGCCACGCCTGACGCTCTGGACATCACGGGTCTGGCACCTCCTGGGCCCATCAGGTGTTCAACAGGAACACCATGGGGGGAATGACACCTGAGGGCACGACGCCTGCATCCGCTGACCCGTGACGGTTGCTGCAGCACTGCTGCACCGGTACGTTCGGCCTCGTCTTCAGCTGCGGCGATGCGCTGCTCCCTTCCGCGCTATGCCCGTCCGGCCGCCATCGGCCTGCTGGCAACCCTGAGCCTTGTGAGCTTCCGGCCTGCCCTGGGCAACGAGACGCCCCAGGCCGATGCCCTCGCCGCCATTCGCGAGGTGTGGCCTGAGGAACACGAAACTACCGCCATCCAGGTGGCCTACAAGGAGAGCGGCCTGTCGCCCACCGCCCGCGGCTGCGACGGCGACTGCTTCGGCCTGTTTCAGATCCACTACACCGCCAACCGGCGGCTGATCGCCGCGATGGGCATCAAGAACCCCGAGGAGCTGCTCGACCCCCTCGTGAACTCCACCGTGGCCTACCGGCTGTTCCGCCAGGCGGGCTGGACGCCCTGGGGCATCGACCCCTGAGCCTCACGACCCCTCGCCACCTTCTCCGCCCTCTCCTCCTTCTCCGCCCTCGCCACCTTCATCCCCTTCGTAGCCTTCACCGCCTCCATCCATCATCGACTCGCCGTCGGGGCCGCTTCTCTCCATCATCTGCTCACCTCCCTCGCCGCCTTCCATCCGTTCCGGATTGCGGCCGCAACCCAGGGTTCCAGCCACCAGGCCCGCGGTGGCAAGAAACAGAGCGATGCTGGGGCGGGCCATGGCAACAGGAAAACGATGATTGATTCTGGGCAACCTGGCGGCGGGCAGCACCTGCATTGGTCACGCGTCGAGGTGCCATCGGTCACCCCCCATGCGTTTCGCTCTTGAACCCCTCCTGGAAGGCCCGCTGCTCGCGGAGCTGCACAGGGAGCTGGTCAGTGCATCGGCTCCCTGGCGGCCTGGCGAGGCAACGGCAGGCTGGCATGCCCGCACCGTGAAGCACAACCGGCAGCTCGATCGCTCCTCGGCCCTGCACCGCCGGCTTGCCGCGCCAGTCGAGGAGGCCATTCTGCGCCACCCCCTGGTCCAGGCCGCCGCCCTGCCGGTGCGGCTGCATGGCCTCCTGTTCAGCCGCTGTGGGCCCGGGGAGGGCTATGGCCGCCATGTCGACAACGCCTACATGCCGCAGGGCCGCAGCGACCTCTCCTTCACCCTGTTTCTCTCCGATCCTGCCGACTACGAGGGCGGGGCACTGGTTCTGGAATCGCCGTCGGGAGAGGAAGCGCTGCGGCTGCCGGCCGGCCATGCCTTCGTCTACCCCAGCAGCCTGCTGCACCACGTCGAGCCGGTGAGCCGGGGAGACCGGCTGGTGGCTGTGGGCTGGATCCACAGCCGGGTGCGTCACGCCGACCAGCGCGAACTCCTGTTCGAACTCGACACCGCCCGCCGCGCCCTGTTCCAGCAGGAGGGCAAGAGCGAGGTGTTCGATCTGATCAGCCGCAGCTACACCAACCTGTTGCGCCGCTGGGGCGAATGAGCACAGGAACTGCAGCGCCGGCAGCGCCACTGGCGCCTGTTTCATCACGACGTGCTGACCGCTTGCAGAGGGCCGAACTGGCCGTGGGCATCAGGCTGTGGAGCCAGTCGGCACATCCCGCTTCTGGTTGCCATTGAGGTGGGTGCCGTTCATCGGACAGATGTGGCCTCTGGGTGCGCGCTGCTCCTGCGCGTGAACATCTAGGCGTCGGGATCGGGCCTGGGAAACCGGTCGAGCTGGCACTTGCGATGGATGCATTGCCTGGCACGACCGCCGGCATCAACTCCATTCTGAAGCGCAGCGGAACGGTTGGGATTGAAGCGGATCGACTCACAAGGGATCAGCTTGCATGGCAGCAGCACCCGCAAGGCGCCCTGATCACAATTCTCCTGGGTGAGTGCAACCACTCAGTGGTGTGCAACATCACCCTCAATTCCTCAGGGCTCCGCAGCCCACGGAGTGCTCCAGACTTCATGGGGCCCAACCACTCCAGCTCCATCCAGCGTGGCGCTGTGAATCTCTGCCTCCAGTGCGGCCAGGCGGATCCCAAGGCCGCCCTCAAAACGGCTTTGCATACCAGACACTATGGCCACATAACCAGCAGATTGAGCTAGCCGATAGCTCCCTATCTGCAGCCCTACTCTGCAGTCCTACTCTGCAGCAAGATCACCGGCAGACGCCATGGGATATGGTTTTATCACCCAAACAAGTTTATCACCCAAACAAGACTCCTCACTCCATTTGGATAAGATTCCGCAGTGCCATCGACCACCTTGCGGCCATGATCCTGATTGACCGCCAACCGCCGACCGCAAAACGACGGCGACATCAGCGATCGCTGCGATAGATCGTCTCCGCATTCATCCGTGGCGTCCAGGGCAGCCCTGAGTTCTGCCAGCCATTCTTCAGGCGCATGCCGGCCTGGGGCCCCTCGCTCAGGCGATCGCCCTGGAAGCCGTTGAGCACAAAGCGGGCGTTGCCGAATCCCTGCTCCTGCAGGAACAGGGCACTGGGCTCACCGCGCTCACTGCCGGAGCGGCACATCGTGATCACAAGCGCATCCCTGGTCAGCCCCTTGGCCTCCAGAGCCTGCTGCACCTGCTGGGCGAACTGCGGATTGGGCTCGAGCTGAAAGCGGTTGTTCTCCTGATCCCACACCTGGCGGTTCACCAGCACGAAGGGAATGTTGGCGTCCACCGCATCGGTGGAGCCCACAAACATGATCTCCACCGGATCACGCACATCGATGAACAGCACCGCATCGCCACGCTCCTGAACCAGTGCATCGGTGGCCTCAGGAGTGAGGCCCAGGGGTGAGGCGTGGGCCGCTGGGGCCAGCAGCGTCAGGGACAGGGCAAGGGCTGCGATCCGCATCGAGACAGACACCACTGATGCACCGATAGCATGACCGGATCCATGGGTCCATGCCGGTGAAGGACGTCAGCGTTGTGGAGATAGCGGGCCGGTTCGTCGCCCGGTTTGCCGCCATCTCCGGTGCCATCGCCCTGCTGGTGTGGGTCACCTGGGTGATGCTCGACCTCAAGCACCTGCAGTCGGGCTTCACCCTGCCCTGAGCCGGCTGGCCCGCAGCTGCCGTGCCAGCCGGCCAGGATGGAGGGCATTGGTGCAGGGGTGCACCTCCCCTCCCACCAGCGCTGCCGCGATCCATGCTGCCACCACTCCCGAATCCGTTCACCGCCGGCACGATCCTGGGCCTCAAGGCCACGGTTGTGCTGTTGCTGATCCTGCTCACCAAATCCCAGCTGCTGCGGGTGAAGATGTCATTCCTTGGCAGCGTGATCGGCCTCTTCCTGCTGCTGAACTTCCTGGCCGCCACCGGTGTGCTCACCCTGATCAGTGGCGGCTCCCTGCTCTACGCCTTCAGCAAGCGGGGACCGGGCAGGGTCAGCGCCTGAATCCCCGCACGCCCAGCCTGCTGAGCCAGGGCCGGAAAGGAACGCGAAACAATCTCAAGCGCAACAGCCGCCGCGGTTCTGAGCAGCACCTCCTGGGTCTCCAGATCGGCGGCCCATCACTGTCTGTCCTGGAACTGTCTGTTCCGGCTGCGCACCTGGAGATGCCCGCCGCCCGCCGAGGCCTGATGCAACGGGCCCGCCTCGGCGCCCGCCTCAGCAACCAGCGGTCGGCCGCAGGGACCGTTCACGAACCGGCGGCTCACAAAGGGAGAGGTCATGGCCCGCAACAGGGCGCTGTAGCTGAGCTGATAGCGCTGCTCATCCCCCACCTGCAGCGGCCTGCCGGTGCTTTCCACCACCAGATGGTCGCTGGAAGCACCGCGGATGGTCACCCCCCCGGGGGGCGTGAGGCCGGCCGGGTCCACATCCTGCTCCCCCAGGGCCAGCAGGGCCCGTTGCACCGAAGGGGAATCGGCGCAGGGTTGCGGCCCGGGCAGACCAGGGTGCGGCGCGGAAGAAAAACTCGTGAGCCGGCGATCGCCCCACGCCTGGCTGGGCTTGGCTTTGCTCTCGATCACCTCCGCCACCAGGGTGATCGCATCGGTGTAGAGGCCCGGGATCGCCGTGCGCCCCAGGGGCTCACGCCCCAGCAGCAGGGCTTCCCCCAGGCGCAGATGGTTGATCCGCCCGGGATCCCCCCCGCCCGCCAGCCAGGGCAGATTGGCGGAGTTGCCGCCTGAGCACCAGGGCAACCGCACAGCGAAGCGGCGTTCCAGGGCCGTGGCCAGCCTTGAGAGTTCCGCCATGTTGATCGCATCCGGGGCGATGCCGTGCTGGCAGCCCAGGTTCGTGCCGATTCCCATCAGCAGCAGGTTGGGCAGAGCCAGGGTGCGCCGCACCACCGGCTCCAGATCCGCCGGCAGGATCCCCTCGCGCAGATCACCGAGTTCCACCATCAGCAGCACCCCATGGCGCAGCCCCTGGTGCGCTGCCGTGGCCGCCAGGGCCTCCAGCACGCGCACTTCGCTGTTGCAGCTGATCGAGGCATGGGCCACCACCCGCTCCACCTGGCTGAGCATCGGCGAGCGAATCAACAGCATCGGCACCGCCATGCCGCTACGGCCCAGGGCCTCGATGGTTTCGATCCGCGATTCGCCGATCGAGCCCACCCCCGCGGCCACCCAGGTGCGCACGATCTCAGCCAGCCCCAGCGTCGCCTTGCTCACGCCCGTCACGGCAATGCCCTGGCGGGCCAGCCGCTCCACCAGGGTTCGGGCGTTGTGATGCAGCCGCTCGAGGTGAATCTCGAGCCGTGGTGCACTCAAGCGGGCACGACCCGTTCGCCGCTGAGTTCGGGGAAGGCGCGCACCACCATGGCCACGAGGCGCGATGCCGGTCGGCTGATGGCATCGGTGACCGGGATGGCGAGCTCGGCCTCGTAGAGCGCGATGGCCGCGGTCAGTTCGGCGTCATTCATGCCTTCGTGGTTGATCGTGAGTCCGATCACCCGGGTGGGCGCGAACGCCTCGATCATCCGGATCTCACTGGCTGGCGTGGGCATCGGCACAAAGGGGAAATCACTCAGATTGCGCCGAGCCGGAGCATGTTGCAGGATCACGGCCTGGGGCTGGCTGCCCCGCAGGATGAAACTCGATGAGAGGTAGGCGGGATGGCTGAGGGCCCCCTGGCCCTCGATCACGATCACCTCCGGCTGGTCACTCTCATAGGCCGCCAGCACCGCAGCCTCCACCTCGCCGGAGCAGAACTGGGACGGGATGGCATCGAGGGGCACTCCGAAGCGACCACCCTGGATCAGGCCCGTCTGGCCGGTGCTCACCAGCACGGCGGCGATGCCGTGGTCCTGAAGGGCCTGCACCAGCAGCGTTGCGGTGGTGCGTTTGCCGATGGCGCCATCGGTGCCGAGCACGGCGATGCGCGGGCAGCGCACCCGGGCGATGGAGCCATTGAAGAGGCGCAGATCGCGCAGGGCGGCAGGGCGGCGCACGTCCCGGATCGACACGCCATGGCGTTCAGCCTGGGCCTTGAACTCGGCATCGTCGTTGAGGAACTCCCGCATGCCGCTCACCAGGTTGAGCCCGGCGGCCATCACCTCCAGCAGGGTGCGGCGATCCTCCTGGGAGAACAGTCCGCTGGCCGGAGCCATCCCATAGATGAGGGTGGCGGGTCCTGGTCCAAGCAGGGCCAGGGCCTCGTCCAGACAGGCCACGATCGGGATGCCGTTGGCCACACCGTCCAGCTTCAGCCCCGCGTCCAGCCCGGCACACTGGCTGTCGATCACGGCTCGGATCGCAAACGCGTCGCAATGACGCACAAGGCCGTGGGCTGTCTTGCCATCGAGGCCAGAGAAGTGGCCTTCGCAATACACAACGGCCGCAGGTGGTCGGGCTGAACTCAGTCCGGTTGCGGCCAGGGTCAGGTCGGAGACCTGGAGGGGGATAACCAAGGGAACCAGGCCGTGTCTGCGGCGCAGTTAGCTGCAACGCAGAGGGCTGCAACGCAGACGGAGGCGGCGCAGAGGTGGCCGCCAGGTGGCGTGGATCGGCTCACCCTAGGGAAATGACCCGGTTGGAGGGGATCGCCCAGGGCGACGGCTGTCGCAGGATCAGCGCTTGCCGTTCACGATCACCGGGCTGCCGCCGCCGCCAGCGGTGCCCGGCAGGGCCGGCACCACAGCGGTCTCGCCGTCCCACTTGTCGAGGAAGAGCTTGTAGAGCACCAGGTCGTCGAGGCTGGAATTCAGAGTCTGGTAGCGCTTGGCCTCCTGTTCGGCGATCTTCACTTCCGTCTGCGCCCTCAGCAGCTGCTGCTCGGCGATCTGCTTCTGCTCGATCGCGGCGCGGTATTCCTCGGCGATCTGAAGGCCGGTGAGGTCAAGGCCCTGCACGTTCACATAATCAAATTTGCGCAGTTCCTCGGCCACCTTCTCCTGCACGATCTCGGAGATGCTGTTCCACTCGGTGGCGATGGTCACCAGCTCATACTGGGAGAACACGGATTTCAGCGCCTTCAGCAGCGACGGCTGGATCACCCGCGGATAGATCTGCTGGTTGTCGGTGGCGATGGTTTCGTAGATGCGGCCCGCCTCGCTGGGTTTCATGGCGTACTTCACCGTGGCCGTGGCCTGGATCACCTGCAGATCCTTGGTGAGGGTGGAGAACTGCTCGGGCCTCACCTGGGTGCGCACATCGAACGGGGAGACGTTCTGCACCAGCGGCAGCTTGAAATTCGCGCCCGGGCTGCGCGGTGCCCCGGTGACCTTGCCGAGGGTGGTGACCACGGCCACATTGCCCGCCGGCACGATGAAGATCGTCTGGCTGAGCAGGATCACAAGGGCCAGCACCCCACCCAGGATCAGACTCAGGCCCGCCCCCGGTCCATCGGGGCTGGCGGAGCGAAGCGGGGATTGCATGGGTGGTGGGCGCCAATGCCAGACCCTAGGTGGATCCGCCTGAGCCGGAGCCTGCATCCGCTCAGGCTTCAGCCGTTCAGCTCATCCAGCCGCCGGCGCAGGCCGCCGTGGTCACAGCAGGGGGCGACCGTCGTGGCGGCGGATCGCCACCACACCCGGGCGGGGCGGCCGTCCCGGCACCGGGGAGGGCCAGTTGGAGCCCAGCGGCACCTGCCGCAGTTGCTCGAAGCGGCCGCCGTCGCGGTCTTGCAGGCTGTGGGCCTGGATCTCCTCGCCGCCGGACTGGTGGGTGCCATGGATCTCGCCCGGGTGCTGCACTGCCAGGAACAGGGTGGTTTCCTCACGGTCGAAGCAGGGCCCGCACAGCTCGCACTCCATCGGCCCGGTGGCGAACAGCAGCGCCTCACCGGCGCGCGGGCCGCTGGCGGGGAACAGCCAGCAGCCGTTGTTGCCGAACACATCCAGGCTGCTGGCGCTGGAGCGGTCGGTGACCATCCAGACATTGCCGGCACGGTCGATCGCCAGGTTGTCGGGCATGGCGAAGCCCATGCCCCCCTGCCAGGGGGTTCCGCCCGTGGCCACCATCCGCCAGCGAAAGCCGCTGGCGTCACCCCGCAGCAGACCGTCCTGCAGGCGCATCACCCAGCCGTAGGGCCAGCTGGGCTCACCGCCGGGCCCCGCGAAGATCGCCGGATCGGCGCGGCCCTCGCCGTCGCTGCCACCGGCGGTGAAGGCGATCAGCAGATCGCCGTTGCGGGGGTCGATGTCGGTGTCCTCCGGGCGGGCCGCCGGGGTGGCCCCGATGGCATTGGCGGCCAGATGGGCGTCGATCAGGATCGCCCCCTGCCGCTCCTCGCCGCTGCCCGGGTAGAGGTCGGCCAGGCGGCGGTGCTGGCGCAGATAGGCCGCCACCTCGGCGTCGCTGGCCAGGGCCTCGGCGCCCGGCCGGCGGCGGTCGCGGTGGGGCAGCAGGGTGGGCTGGCTGAGCTCGAAGCGCTCGTAGTGGCTGGGGCGCAGCGGCGCCAGCGGCGTCTCGGGTGCCAGCGCCAGCCACCGTCCCGTGCCGTCGGCGTTGAACACCGCCGCCTCCAGCCGGCCGTGCTCCAGGAGCCGCGAGTTGGCGGGATCGGCCGGATCGCGCACCAACTGGTCGCTCACGAACCGGTAGAGGTGGCCGCCGTGGCGGTCGCAGCCGGAGAACACCACCAGGGGCCGGTCGGCCGTGGCCTGCACCGCCACCGCCTCGTGGCGGAAGCGGCCCAGCCAGCTGTGCTTCACCGCCGGCTGCTGGGGGCGGCGCGGATCCAGCTCCACCATCCAGCCGTACTTGTTGCCCGCCAGGCCGACGGGATTGCCCAGACCGTCGAGCCGGCTGCCATCGAAACGGAAGGGCCGCTCTGCCGGCGGCGGCGAGGAGCCGTCGGCATACACCCCCTCCACCACCTGGCTCTGAAAGTTCTCCTCGGCCGAGAGCACCGTGCCCCAG
>JAWOBH010000017.1:0-4337 GCA_046498125.1 Prochlorococcaceae cyanobacterium
ACCCGCTGCCGGCGATGCGGCGGATCTATGGGGATGTGGGTGACTTCATCGCCGTGGTGGGCAACGCAGCTGCGGCTCTCACCTTGCCCCAGCTGGCGCGGCCCATGGGGAAGCACGTCAAGACCAAGGTGCTGCCGGTGCCCCATGGGGGCAGGGCCCTGCCCGATGTGCGGCTCTCGGATCACAGTCCCTTCTGGGATGCGGGCTACGACGCGGTGATGGTCACCGACACCTCCTTCCTGCGCAATCCCCACTACCACCTCATGAGCGACACGATCGATACCCTCGATCTGCCCTTCCTGGTGGCCGTCACCGAGGGGTTGGATGCGGCACTGAAGAGGCTGTGAGACCACGTCATAACCACAAACCCCCTGGGTTCCCCCGATGTCGCGGATGGCCACCGGCCGGCAGTCAATGAACGCACAAGCCAGCCGAATCAGAGGCACCTCAGTGCTGACCCATGGCCAGTGCGTCGAGCATGTTGCCCAGCACCAGTCGGTTGCGCGCTTCAATCAGCTCCCCCCAACACTCCACATCCCCCAGCACCCGCTCCACCCCCGCAGGACCATGGGCCCGCTGGACGAACTCAGCTGCCGCTGCCAACCAGGAGCGGGCCAGCGCTGGGGTGCACTCGGCAGGGAACCGGCAGCCACCATTGGCTGGATGCCATGGTTCCGGCACCACCGCGGCGTGTAATGCGTCCCCCTGCTCACCTGCCAGCGGGGGCTGGCCAGCAGGGAACGACCGAACCAGGGCACAGGAGAGTAAAGATTTTTGGCTACAGCAGTTATCCGCCGATTGGAGCGGTCAAGAATTTAGAAATGCGCAGATCAGGAGTGGCTCAAGGGCAATGTCCCAGCCATCCTGGGGTCAATCGTCAACATTCCTTCTCCAGGCCAAGAGTTGCAGGCCATGGCAACTTCAATTCTTCCCTCCATCGTCAATGACGTTGACGTGATCACGCCGAAGCAGATCACATTCTGCTCGAACCGGTGGAGTCGGATCTTCTGGGAGAGCTGAAGCGGCGCAGTTTCTTCTGCATCGAGGTCGCGTACCACAGGGATTTCGGTCGGAAACCATGCGCATGCAGATAGCAAACGTTGGTGATCTCAGCAACTGGACCCATGCCCATCCTTCCGTATTCAAACCGCTCACTCCTGCCCCTGCTGGTGGGGCTCTTGCTGCAGGCGCCCGTCAGCCTCGCCCAGGTTGATGTGCCGCCCCTCTATGACAACCTCGGCTCACACCACTACCCCCTTTCTATCCGGAACCGGCAAGCTCAGGCGTACTTCGATCAGGGGCTGCGTCTCTACTACGCGTTCAACCACGCGGAAGCGATCCGGGCCTTCCGCCACGCCGCCAGCCTCGACCCCAGATGCGCTCTCTGCCACTGGGGCGAAGCCCTGGCCTGGGGCCCCAACATCAACCTGCCGATGGACCGCGAGGCGGGACTGCGGGCGTGGAGCGCGCTCCAGAAGGCTCGGGCCAACCTGGCCACAGCCTCCCCGAAGGAGCGGGATCTGATCGAAGCTCTCTCCCAGCGCTACGCGGCCGATCCTCCCCAGGAGCGGAGCAGCCTGGACGCCGCCTGGGCAGAGGCGTTGGGGAGGCTCGTTCACAAGTATCCGGACGACATGGATCTCCGCACTCTCCATGCAGAGGCGCTGATGGATCTGACTCCCTGGCGATACTGGAACAAGGACGGCTCAGCCCGTGAAAACACTGCTGAGATCCTGCGTCAACTCGAGACGGTTCTGCGGATCGCACCCAACCATCCGGGTGCCAATCACTTCTACATCCACGCCATCGAGGAGGTGCAGCCCGAGCGTGCCGTGCAGGCCGCTGAGCGTCTGGCCGGCTTGTTGCCTGGAGCCGGACACCTCGTACACATGCCTAGCCACATCTATGTGAGGGTGGGACGTTATCGCGATGCGATCACCGCGAATGAGCATGCAGTGCATGCCGATGAAACCTACATCCGCGACCAGCGTCCTGGCTTCGGAATGTATCTGGCAGGCTATTATCCTCACAATTATGATTTTCTGGCCTTTGCGGCGAGCATGATCGGCCTGCGCCAGCAGGCCCTGACTGCCACCGAGACGCTGCGCACGCTGTCCCCTGAGGAGATGCTGCGTGAACCGGGGATGACCTTCCTGCAACATCACCGCACCCGGCATCTGCAGATGAAGGTGCGGTTCGCTCTATGGACGTCGATCCTGGCCGAGCCGGAACCACCAGCAGACCTCGGACATGCCCGCGGGCTCTGGGCCTATGCGCGCGGTCGTGCCCTCACTGCCCAGGGAGAGCTGGTGGAAGCACGTCGACTCCTGGCGGAGCTACGGGCCCTGGCTGCAGACCCCGAGCTATCCGCACAGCAACTCGAGTTCAATCCGTCCGGCACCGTTCTGGCGCTCGCCTCTGACGTGCTGGCGGCCCACCTCGCTGCTGCGGACGGAGCCCACGCTTTGGCAAGGGAGCACTTCGTGAAAGCGATGGCGCTGGAGGACGGGATGGTCTATGGGGAACCACCGGAATGGTCGATTCCCGTCCGTCAGGAGTTCGGGGTCTTCCTGCTGACGATGGGTGAGCATTCCGCAGCAGAGCGAATCTTCCGCGAGGATCTGGATCGCTTCCCCGCCAACGGCTGGTCCCTGTACGGTCTGGCCACGAGCCTCCGCGCTCAGGGACGCTTGGACGAAGCCACCGCCACCAGCGTGGAGTTTCGGCGGATGTGGGAGGGAAAGGAGCCCCCACCACTCGGGGCAGACCTGAGCGTGTCAGCACACTGGTCGGCCCACGCCTCCGCACCAGGGTGATGCACAGTGGAAGGAACTGCATCTGGTGGCCATGTCATCCACGTCCGTGAGTCTGACCCTTCTTGAGGAGATCGCACAGAGGCTGGAGCAGGGGAAGATGAGCGTTCAGCAGAGAGTTGAGCGATTTGACAGTCGCGATCTGGATGAGGAAAGCGAAGATTCCATACGCGACCTGGCGATCAGCCTGCGCAACGATCTGCACCACATCCAAGGCCTGCTGGAGGAGATTCTCACCAGCGAAATCCCGGCCCTCCGGGGTCACTTGTCCTGAGGGGTGGCCCCACACCTGCATCTCGTGAGACGTTCTTCAGAAGCTCAGAAGTTCTTCAGAAGCGCCTGTCGCATGGAGCGGCTGGAGGGTCTTTGGCTGTCAATGAGCTGCTGACAACACAGCACCGCAGACAACTCCAACAGGTACACCTTCTGAAGGCCTGATCGGCAACACTGATGCCTCAGCGCAAGGGCCCGGTCTCACACCCTGTCGCACACCTGCTGTCCGGCACATGCCCCGCCTGGCAGCAGGCTTGCCCGTCAGATCGGGATCTGGTGGCCACCACCGCTGGGTCGCGCCGGCCGTGCCCTGCCCTCTGCCTACCGCGTGCTGCTCAGCGGCGTCGTGGAACTGAGGATCAACGACTGGTTCATCCGCAGCGCCTTCCCCACCCGACACCAGGTCGAGAGCCTGCTGGGCCGATCTGGTGAAACGCGGCAAGGTCGTCACCGGCCAGTTCGACGACGCCCTGGTGCAGGCCTGCGTTCAGCTTCTGGAGCAGTGGCGCCCAGCTCCGCCCCCGGAATGGGTCACCTGCATCCCGTCACGGCGCCATCCCGACCTGGTGCCGGCCTTGGCTGAGCGGCTGACCGCCGCCCTTGGGATGCCCTTTCGGCCCGCGTTGCAGAAGTGCGCGACACCGCTGAGCCCATCCCCACGAGGCCCTGCCTGCTGGTTCACGACATGGTCGATTCCCGCTGGACCTTCACCGTGGCGACCAGGGCCGCTGATGGCTCCCCTGGCCCCGATCGCCTCCAGACCCTGTCCCGACTGCCTACCGCCCATCACCAGTTCCGAGCCATGACCACCATCACTGCGCCCTTCCACTGCCGCTCCAGCCGCTGCCCATTCGGGACGCGGCAGCACCCGCTTCTCCACCGAGCAGATCGCCGCCCTCGCCGCTCCCCTCGATCGCGCCAGGGTCAGGCAGCGCGAGCAGGGTCGCACCGCTGTCAGCTCCATCGAGGGCTGGCAGGTGATCGCCGAGGCCAACCGCATCTTTGGTTTTGACGGCTGGCAGCGCCAGACCCTCCAGCTGCGCTGCATCCACCAGGCCGAACGCCTGATCGGCGCCAGGGGCAATGGCCGCGAGCCCAAGCCCGGCTGGGGCGTCACCTACACCGCCCGGGTGCGCATCACCGTCGGCACCCCCGGCCTGCCCGTGGTGATCCGCGAGGGCTGCGGCGCCGGCCACGGCATCCTTTCAGCCTGCAGATACACCCGGGGTCCGCAGATGGGGCAGGCAATGG
>JAWOBH010000182.1:0-5912 GCA_046498125.1 Prochlorococcaceae cyanobacterium
CGAGAACCACAGCCGATTTGCCACTGAACGGCTGACAGGAGCCGATCAACAACGTGGGGGCCGTCGGGGGGGGCATCGGGCTATGGGCCGGAGAACTCAGGCTAGGCAACCGCGGTGGCCCCATCCAGGGGGGCGGCACCGCTGGCCGATCGGGGCCGCTCGCCGAGAAGCAACCAGCGCCAGAAGCTCACCGGCAACTGGTGCTCATGGCGCTGCATCAGCCACAGCACCAGCTGGTAGGACGGCAAAGTGAACTCGTAGCGCACCTCTGGCAGCTCGGGGAACTGCAGCTCGCAGCGCAAAGTTTCCAGCGGCGCCGGCTCGCCATGCCAGCGCAGACTGAAGCTGCGCACTGCACCGCCCTCGAGCCGCCGCTCACCCTTCCATTCACCCGTCAGCAGTTGCCCCACGGCCGCCTCCAGCAGCAGCTGCTGGGTCACCCCGCCGCAGTAGGGGGCAAACAGAGGCACGAGCGGTTCAAGCATCGAGACCGGATCGCTGGACATGGACTCGCCAGCGGCGGGCTCGAAACTGGCCGGGTCGTTGGCGGCCGGCCTGAACCCATGAGCTGGCGATGGCGTTTGGGGAAAGAGCATGGAGACAACAGCGTTCAGCGCACGGAAGAAGCTGGCTTGCCACAGCCACCGGCAACCCCTGATCGCCTCGACTTCATGATGATGCTGCCTGGCGTGGCTTGATGCGGCAGCGTCCGTCCTGTCGCCATACGGCAATCCCCAATCAGACACCCACCCGGACGAAGCACCCGGCGATGACATCCCCCCCCTGTGTGGCCATCACCGGTGCCAGTGGCAGCCTCGGCCAGGCGCTGCTGCGCCAGTGGCACCGGCGCGGCGCCCGGCTGATCGCCCTCAGCTGTGGCCCACGCCAGTGGCAGCTGCGCGATGGCGCCGGCCAGCCGATCCCGCTGCGAGAGGTGACCTGGTGCGTGGGCCAGGAATCCAATCTGCGCGAGCTGCTCAAGGAGGTGGACGTGCTGGTGCTCAACCACGGTGTCAACGTGCACGGTCAGCGCAGCGCCGCCGCCAGCGAGCGCTCCCTGGAGGTGAATGCCCTGAGCAGCTTGCGGCTTCTGGAGCAGTTCGCCGCCGTGGTGAGCGAGCGCAACGCCGCTGAGGCTGGCCGCAGCGGCCGCCCCCGCGCCGAGGTGTGGCTGAACACCTCGGAGGCCGAGATCCAGCCCGCTCTCAGTCCGCTCTATGAGATCAGCAAGCGGCTGCTGGGCCAGCTGGTGAGCCTGCGGGCCCTGGATCTGGCCGACGATCCGGCCGGCCCCCGGCTGCGCATCCGGCGCCTGGTGCTGGGGCCCTTCCGCTCGGCCCTCAATCCGGTGGGCGTGATGGGAGCCGACTTCGTGGCGGGGCAGATCCTGGTGCAGGCGCGGCTGGGACTGAATCTGATCATCGTCACGCCCAACCCGCTCACCTATGTGCTGATGCCCCTCGCCACGCTGGGGCGCTGGGCCTATGTCCGCCTGCTCACCAGGAGCGCCCGCCCCTGAACGCCACACCCTAGAAGTCCCGGTCGGTGAGGATCTCACAGCCGTCGCTGGTCACCGCGATGGTGTGCTCCCACTGGGCCGAGAGGCTGCCGTCCACGGTCACCACCGTCCAGCGGTCGCGCAGGGTGCGGCAGGCCTTGCTGCCGGCGTTGAGGATCGGCTCCACCGCCAGGGTCATGCCGGCCCGCAGGGTCATGTTGGGCAGGTCACGGGTGCGGAAGTTGAACACCGAGGGCTCCTCGTGCAGGTTGCGGCCCACACCGTGGCCCGTGTAGTCCTCAACCACCGCATAGCCATGGGCCTCCACGTGGTCCTGCACCGCTCCGGCGATGTCCAGCAGGGTGTTACCGGCCCTGATGCGGCTCAGGCCCTGCATCAGCGACTCCTGGGCCACCCGCGCCAGCCGCCGGGCCTCATCGGCGGTCTCCTCACCCACGCAGATGGTCACGCAGCTGTCGCCGTGGTAGCCGTCGAAGTAGGCGCCGGTGTCCACCTTGAGTAGGTCACCGGCCTTGATCACCCGCTTGCCGCTGGGGATGCCGTGCACCACCTCGTTGTTGATCGAGGCGCAGATGCTGGCCGGAAAACCGTGGTAGCCCTTGAAGCTGGGGGTGGCGCCCATTTCGCGGATCCGCTTCTCGGCGTGGGCGTCGAGGTCTCCGGTGGTCATCCCGGGAGCGGCCATCTCCATGGTTTCGCGCAGCACCGTGGCCACGATGCGGCTGGCCTGGCGCATGGTGGCGATCTCCCGGGCGCTCTTCACCTCCACGCCGCGGCGGCTTTTCTGGATGCGCGGCCCGGTGGTCACCATCCCTGCGGGCCTGGCCGCCTGATCGCCGCCCGTGCGGGAACCGGTGGTGCTGGCCAGCAGATCGGCGAAGAGGTTCATGGAAGGGGGAACGGCGGCCGCCCGACGGCCTGAGCAGGCGATAGGGAGTCAAGCTATCAACGCTGAACCTGCCGCCGCCCGGTTTTCGCCAGCGATGCCCCTGCTGCCCGCTCCGCTCGTTCAGCGCCTGCGCCGCCTGCACGCCCAACTGGCTCCGCTGGTGCTGCTGCCCCTGCTGCTTACGGTGAGCACCGGCATGGGCTACCGGCTGCTGCGCGACTGGGGTGGCCTGGACCGGGACAGCGCTCACGTGTTGATGGTGCTGCACGAGGGCGAATGGCTCACGGGCTGGTTCGGGGCCCATGGCGAAACCCTCTATGTGCTGCTCAACGGCCTCGGCCTGCTGTGGATGCTGGTGAGCGGCGGCGCCATGGCCCTGCAGCGTCTGCGCCGGGGCGGGGGCTGACACCCTGGCCGGTACACTCTTGGTTTGGCCAGGCGTTGCGGAGCTGAGATGGCAGCTGAAGACACCCAACAAGTTGAACTGACAGCTGAGACGACGGCAGCTGAGACGACAGCTGAACCATCGTCTGAAAGCGGGGCTCCCACTGAGACCGGTGCTCCGACGACGATCACGCCGCGGGTCGGCCGCCTGAGCGCCCAGGAGATGATTCGTGCCTTCGAGGCCGAGCAGCTCAAGAGCGATCTTCCGGACATCTACGTGGGCGACACCGTGAAGGTGGGGGTGCGGATCCGGGAAGGCAACAAGGAGCGCGTGCAGCCCTACGAGGGGGTGGTGATCGCCAAGCGCCACGGCGGCCTCAACGCCACCATCACCGTGCGCCGCATCTTCCAGGGCGTGGGCGTGGAGCGGATCTTCATGCTCCACAGCCCCCAGGTCGCCTCTGTGATGGTGGAGCGACGCGGTAAGGTTCGCCGAGCGAAGCTCTTCTACCTGCGCGATCGGGTGGGTAAAGCCACCAGGGTCAAGCAGCGCTTCGATCGCTGAGCCAGCTTCCGCTGAGCCAGCGTTGCCGGCCTCCTGCCCATCCATTGATTTCGGGGACATCATCCCTGCGCCGTTAGTTCAGTTGGTAGAACGCAGGTCTCCAAAACCTGATGTCGGGGGTTCAAGTCCTCCACGGCGCGCTCGATGTCCCCACCGCTCAACTTCGTTGGCGGTTTTCTGTTCTCGCCTCGCCGTTTCTCCCTGCTGAACATGGAGCTGGACCTTCAACCCGGAGATGTGGTCAAGGTGCTCGAATCCGCTGCACTGGGCTGGGTTCGTGCCCGCGTGATCCGGGTCAAATCCGGTGGTCGCGTTGTCGTCCAGAGTGATCAGGGCCGTGAATTCACAGCCCGTGGCAATCAGGTGCGCCTGATTGAACCGGCCGGCTTCCGGCCTTGATGCCACGCCCCCTCTGCCCGGCAACATCCCAGGTGAAGGTGTTGGGCGATTGTGTTGACGGAGGGGGGGGCAGCGACGGATACTTTTCTGATCGCGACAGCGATCAGCACCGCCCTCTGGGCAACAACCCCCAGGGCAGCTAGGGCCCAGGGCAACAAGGGCCCAAGGCAACAAGGGACTGTAGTTCAATCGGTTAGAGCACCGCCCTGTCACGGCGGAAGTTGCGGGTTCGAGCCCCGTCAGTCCCGTTTCCATCACCCCCAGGACCGGCTGTGGTACCAGGAGAGCCGGCTGCTGCAGCTGAGGCGCGTCCGGTTCGCGTTCGCCTGGCGCCCAGCCCCACCGGCACCCTGCACATCGGCACAGCGCGCACGGCGGTGTTCAACTGGCTGTTCGCACGCCACTGCGGCGGCCGTTTCCTGCTGCGCATCGAGGACACCGACCGGGAGCGCAGCAAGCCGGAGTACACCGCCAACATCCTTGAGGGCCTGGCCTGGCTGGGGCTCGCCTGGGACGAGGAGCCGGTGATCCAGAGCCGGCGGCTGGAGCAGCACCGCGCCGCCATCCAGCGGCTGCTCGATGCCGGCCACGCCTACCGCTGCTACGCCAGCGAAGACGAGCTCACGGCCATGCGCGAGGCCCAGGCGGCCCGCAGGCAGGCCCCCCGCTACGACAACCGCCACCGCGATCTCAGCCCCGAGCAGGAGCAGGCCTACATCGCCGAGGGCCGCCAGCCGGTGGTGCGCTTCCGCATCGACGACGAGCGGGCGATCACCTGGAGCGATCTGGTGCGCGGGGAGATGCGCTGGAGTGGCCGCGATCTGGGCGGCGACATGGTGATCGCCCGGCGGGCTTCTGCCGACCGGATCGGCGATCCCCTCTACAACCTGGTGGTGGTGGTGGACGACGCCGCCATGGCCATCAGCCATGTGATCCGCGGCGAGGACCACATCGCCAACACCGCCAAGCAGCTGCTGCTCTACGAGGCCCTCGGCCAGCCGGCACCGGTGTTCGCCCACACCCCCCTGATCCTCAACAAGGAAGGCAAGAAGCTCTCCAAGCGCGACGGCGTGACCTCGATCAGCGACTTCCGAGCCATGGGCTACACCGCCGCCGCCCTGGCCAACTACATGACCCTGCTGGGCTGGTCGCCGCCGGAGGGGATGGGCGAGCGCTTCTCCCTGGCCGAGGCTGCCGCCGTGTTCGGGTTTGAGCGGGTGAACAAAGCGGGCGCCCGCTTCGACTGGGAGAAGCTCAACTGGCTCAACGGCCAGGTGCTGCGGGAGCAGGGCGCCGAGAGCCTGCAGGAGCAGCTGGCGCCCCTATGGGCCGAGCGCGGCTGGGGCCAGGCCGGCGCGGCCAACCCCGTGCACGCCGAGCCCAGCTGGCAGCGCGATCTCACCGAGCTGCTGGGCCCCTCCCTCACCCTGCTGGCCGACGGGGTGGAGCAGGCTGAGCCGTTCTTCACCACCCCGGAACTCAACGACGGCGCCAGGACCCAGCTGGAGGTGGAGGGGGCCCGGGCGGCCCTGGCAGCCCTGGCCGAGTCCCTCGAACCGCTGGCTGGCGGTGCCCTCAGCGCCGTTCAGGCCCAGGCGCTGCTGGCCGAGGCCGCCGCGGCCGCCGGCGTGAAGAAGGGGGTGATGATGAAAAGCCTGCGCGCCGCCCTGCTGGGCAGCCTCCAGGGGCCCGACCTACTGGCCACCTGGCTGCTGCTGCACCGCAGCGGCGACGACCGCTCCCGCATCGCCCGTTGCCTCTGAGCCGTCGGCCCCTGGGCACGCCTCGATCAGCCCCAGGCGGCGCGCCAGCGGCCCGGCGCTGAGGCCCTGCAGTCCCACGGTGAGCAGGATGGTGAGGAACACCAGCCCCTGCAGCCGGCCGGCGCCCACCACCCCCGCCTGCTCCAGGCGGATGGCGAACAGGCTGGCCACCGCGGCGGTGACGATGCCCCGCGGCGCCAGCCAGCTGAGCAGGGCCCGCTGGGCCAGGCTGAAGCCCATCCCCCAGGTGGCCAGGCCGATCGCCAGCGGCCGCAACAGCAGCATCAGCGCCAGCACGCAGGCCACGCCCCCCCAGCCCAGGGGGCTGAGCTGGGCGAAGGTGACGTCGGCGGCCAGCAGCGGAAACAGCATCGTGATCGCCAGCTGGGCCAG
>JAWOBH010000109.1:0-13232 GCA_046498125.1 Prochlorococcaceae cyanobacterium
CCGAGGTCGTCGTAGGCCTGACGCTTCTCCGGATCGGAGAGGGTCTGATAGGCCTCGCTGATCTCCTTGAAGCGCGCCTCGGCTCCCTCCTCCTTGGAGATGTCGGGGTGGTACTGACGAGCCAGGCGCCGGTAGGCCTTCTTGATCTCCTCCTCGCTCGCGCCCCGCTCAACGCCGAGGCTCTCGTAGTAGTCCTTGAACTTCATCGAGGGGGCACGACACGTGGCCGCATGGTCATGGCCCCATCCTCACGCGAGCCAGCGGCGATGTTCCCCCACGGCCACGGCACCGGCTTCCGGCTTCCGGCTTCCGGCTTCCTGCCGAGCGTGTCGAGACACGGCTCCTTCCACGGGAGCTGTCCCGCCATCCAGCTGTCCCGCCATCCGCTCAGGTGCAAGAGATGTTTCGGCCTGACCTGTTCGCCGGCTTTCAGTGCAGGCGAGGGTCAGGAACACCGACACCCCGATCATCGCCAGATCCAATGCCGCCACAGCACTGATGAACAGCACGGCCCCCACCCGGTCCAACTCCTCAGCGGCGCGGCGCTGCTGCACAACGTGCTGATCGACACGGCTCGGAAGGCTCGGCGGATTGAGCGCACTGCTCGCCGGATTGAGCGCACTGCGACGAACGGGAATGCTGATCGGCCAAGAGAAACACCCGGACCTGGCCCGGGGGTTTCGGGCGCATCTCACGCCTGCGGGAACGTCATCGGCAGAAGGGCAGGAGCTGGGTGCGGCAGGGGGCGTAGCCGTCCACCGAGGCACCGAGGCCGATCTGGCGGGCTTCGGCGAAGGCGCTGAACCGGAAGCGGGGGTTGGCGTGGACCTGTCTGTTACGTCGTGTTGCTTCGGCTGCGGCAGCCTGTTCCGGATCTCTCGAGGAGGACTCGCTGGCTCATTGGCCGCCGATGGGGCGCGGCGTGTTGACGGCACCTGTCTCGGTTGACGGGCGCTTCGGACCGTGGCCATAACCAATGGCAGAGGCATGCCCGATCTCCATGGCCATCGACACCGGATCCGAGGAGGGCAAGGACGGCGACGTGCCGCAACCCGCAGGCTGGCGGCTCCCCGCTGTTCTGCTGGCTGCGGTCCAGTTGCAGGCCGGTGTGGAGGGAGTCAGCCCGGACGTGGTCGCCGCTCGCGTGGTGGAGGCGGGCCTGAATGAGCTGGGGCTGATGCCCAACGGCCGCTGCTCCCTGCGCACCGGTTTGTGCGGCGGTGGTCCGATCCCGCTGCCGGTCCAGCAGAAGGGCAGCTCAGCCGTGTGATTCACATCCGCCTGCTGCCGGCCCCCCAGCGGCTCACGGCAGCATTGCGGCAGCTCAGGGCAGCATGGAGCTCTTGCCGCCAGCCTGAGCGTGAAGGTGATCGTGGATCTGTGCGTGGTGCCGATCGGCGTGGGCGTCAACCTGGCGCCCTACATCGCCGCCTGCGAGCGGACGCTCAGCGCCGCTGGCCTGAAGATCCAGCTGCACGCCAACGGCACCGCCATCGAGGGCGAGTGGGGGCCGGTGTTCGCCGCCATCGAGGCCTGCCACAAGGCGGTGCATGCCATGGGCTGCCCGCGGGTCTACACCACGGTGAAGATCAACACCCGCACCGACAAGGACCAGACCCTGGAGGACAAGGTGGCCAGCGTGCAGGCCCTGCTCTGACGATGGGGCGGTTCAGCTGCTGACCTGCCGTCGCAGACACGGCTGCCGTCGCAGAAACGCATCGCCCAACGTCACCGCCGTGGCCCAGTTCTGCTGTTCGCTGCGGCCGGAGCTGCGGGTGGGCTTGAAGCTGTGGTCGCCGCTGGGGATCCAGCCCAGCTGCACCTGTGGCGAGAGGCTGTAGGCCTCCACCTCGTCGCGGCGGCCGAAGCTGTCGCGCTCTCCCTGCAGGATCAGGGTGGGGGTGCGCTGAGACTCCAGGTGCTCGGTGCGCAGCTGCAGCTGCTTGCCGGGCGGGTGGAAGGGGTAGCCCAGGCAGAGGCAGCCGCGCACGCCAGCGCTGGCGGCGAGCTCATCAACCAGCAGGCTGGCCACCCGGCCACCCATCGATTTCCCTCCGACAAACAGCGGCTGCTCCGGAGTGGCCACCGTCAGCAGCTGAACCTGCTGGCGGAACGCCTCCTGCAGCACGGGCAGCCGATCGGGGCCATGCCGGCGGCCGCTGCTGCGCGAGCGGGCCATGTAGGGAAACTCGAAGCGCACCACCCGCCAGCCCCTCTCGGCCAGCCCGCCGGCGATGGCCGCCATGAACGGGCTGTCCATCGGCGCCCCGGCCCCATGGGCCAGCAGCACGGTGGCCGGGGCGTGATCGGGCCCATCGATCAACTGTGGTGGGGTGGGAGGAGCGGTGGCCGTCATGGATCGATCCTGGCTCAGCGCCCCATCGAATCCATCGGAACCGGGTTCAACATCCGTGGACAGGTCAATGCAGGCCAGGATCAGAACTCCAGACGTGGCGGTCGGTGTGCCTGGTCAACGACCTGCCATCGTGCTTGTCCCGGCTGCGGCAGTTCCTGGAACATCCTCCGGTAGGCACCGGGTGTGAAGCCCAGCCGCCGCTGAAACTGACGCCGGAAGAACGGGCATCGCCGTAGCCGGACGCCGCACCGATCTCCTCCAACGGCAGGTCGGTGGTTCCCAGGAGACGCTTGCCGTGCTCGACGCGCAGGTTCTGCAGGTAGTCGATCAAGGGGATGCCGGCAGCGTTGCGGAAGCGTTGCTTGAGGGTGCGCTCCGGCAATCCCGATGCCGCGCGGCCGGCGGCCTTCACACGCCAGGTTCTGCCTGCGGCCCCCTGAACGATGCGGCGTCTCCCCAGAGCGCCTCGATCTCCTGGCGCTGCGCCGCACAGGAGAACCGCTCCCAGAGAATCCCGTTCACGTCCAGCGAGGTTTCCATCGCCGCGGCCTCCGGCTCCTCCCAGCCGAGATGGCGCAGCCGGCCGCTTTCCGCTGCGTTCAACACACGGATCGAGAGATTCAGAGCTTCGGTTCGCCAGAGGGCGTACTCCCCGGGAACGACGCACTCCGGCGCCATCCCCAGCCGGGCGCTGTAGTCGGCGATCGAGGCCGCCAGATCAGCCACGCCGAGGGCAAGGTGGAAGCGACGACCCATCGGAGTGCTGTGGCGGCGTTGGATCCTCCCACCCAGCTGCTGTTTCTCCCCGGATCGGCAGGTGAGGAGATTCGACGATCTGCTGGCGCTGGTGCTCGCCCACCTGGTGCTGGCCGTCACCTCCGGCGGCCTGCCGATGGCCGAACACGGTGCCGCGGACTGGCGCGAGGCCTTCCCCCTTACCCATCCCCGGCTGCCGGACTGGTTCGCCAGCGCCGAGGTGGACCTCACCGATCAGCTCCCGTCCGTTGCAAATCCCGTCCTGCTGCAGTGGGGCGACGCCGATCCGATCAGCCCGGTACGGGTGGGTGAGCGTCTGGCGTCGCTCCTGCCCTCGGCGCAGCTGGTGGTGCTGCCCGGCGGCACCCATGATCTGGCGGTGGAGCAGGCGGACGTGACTGCGCCGCTGATCGATCGGCACCTAAGCCGGGCTTCATGTCTCACCGACCCATGAGCAAGACCACCTGCAGCTACTGGAATCCATTGGACGGCGGCCAGCAGCACCGCTGGCGCTGGCTGGAGGGGCTCGAGGGGCAGGTGGAGGCGCTGATTCTCAGCCACGATCCGGCCAGCGGAGAGTTCACCCGCCTCACCCGCTTCCACCCCGGCGCCGACACCAGCGCCTTCGGGGCGACGGTGCACGACTACCCCGAGGAGATCCTGATCGTGAGCGGGCGGCTGTGGGATGAGGCCTTCGGGATGTGGCTCGAAACCGGGCACTACGCCAGCCGTCCGCCCGGTGAGGTGCATGGCCCATTCAGCAGCGATGAAGGCTGTGTGGTGCTGGATGTGTCCTTCCCGCAGCGGTTGGGGCCGAGCGATGGCTGATCAACGGGAACTGCAGCGCAAGAACCAGGAACTGATCCGGGAGAGTTGCAAGCTGGAGCGTGAACTGGAGAAGAAAGAAAAAGCACTGACGGAAGCAGCAACGCTGTTGATGCTCTCAAAAAGTTCAACCAGATCTTTCAGCCGGACGAGGAGCATTGATTCCGTGCGAGGACCGCGGTGCGATCGTCGCGCTGCTGGAGGAAGGCATCAGTCGTGGCATCGCGGCCAAGGCCATTGCTGATCTATTCGGCCTGGCTTCACGCACGCTGCGGCGATGGGGATTGATGATTCGAGCCCAGGGATTCAGCCGCGATCAACGCATGGGTTCGTCCAGGCATGTCATGCATCGTTTCACCGAGGAAGAGCGCCAACAGGTACTCTCCAGTGTCAATGATCCACGCTTTGCCGATCTCACACCCAACCAGATCGTGGCGATCCTTGCCGAGGAAGGAATCTACGTGGGATTTGAATCCACGATTAACCGCATCATGCGCCAGGGGGGCCTCTTGAATCATCGCGGCAGGAGCCTACCTCCGCGGGAACCAAGAGAGCCAGCTGTGCTTGAGGTAATGGGCGTCCATCAAGTGCTGGCCTGCGATATCACCCTGTTGCCACCTGAGAATCAGAAACCCAGGCCCCAGGGGGCCGGCCGCTCAATCCTTGGCTGCTGGCGTGATGTCGATGACCGCTCGATCCGACGCCATGAGCCCATGACCAAAATCTCGGAGTAAGATTGAAACTGTGCTGAGAGCAGCACTCCGAGCGAACAACTTTACTGATAGGTCCCGCTCGAGTAGGTCCCGCTCGAGGAAGCCAATGCCCTGCGTCGGGAAGTTCTCAAGCGCCATGAGCCCTCTCGGATCTCCTCGATTGCCTTGCAGACTGTCCCGCCTGATCAGCCGTCCCAGTAGCGGCGGCCATCCCTGCGGCGAGCATCCCCACGTCGGGCTGCCAGGCGGCTGAATTCGCTCACGCTTGGGTTGGCGACCACGGGGTCCACGTGGGCCACCTGCTCCCACAGCCCCCGGGGCGCCCAGCGCACCGTGTGGTGGACGCGGTTGTGCTGCACCACATGGCACCAGCGGCTTTCACCGCAGTCTGGACACCACAAGTGTTCCAACCATTCGTTCGTGAGTACCAGAACCGGATAGGCCTGGATCACCAGTCTGGCCCGTTTGTCGCTCATCCCCCGCTCCTTGAGCTCCTCGGGGGTGAGCAGATGCAGGAAGTATTTGCGACCGCTGCCCACCAGCCGGCTCTCGGGATGCACCGGACAGCTCAGATGCCGCCGCTGGGGCCGCCGCGATCGCCGCGGGCGGGCTGCATTGCCAGGAGAGGCGGGGTCTTGTTCAAAATCAGACTGAGCTCCCGTGCTGACCATCAAGGGCGGAAAGAAAGGTGGAGAGGCTTTACCCCACCATCCTCTCAGGCTGGCTGACCACTTGGTAGCGCTTGATACTGATCAACGTTCTGGGACGGCGGGAGCGGGCCACCGCTGAGGCTGCGGTGGTGCCTCCTCACTTCGCCGCCATCCAGTTCGGTCCTGCGCCCATCTCCACCGCCAGGGGCACGTCGAGCTGCACAGCCCCCTCCATCGCTTCCTTCACCAACCCCTGCACGGGCTCCAGGGCCTCGGGAGCCACCTCCAGCACCAGTTCGTCGTGCACCTGCAGCAGCAAGCGGGCCGGCATGGCGCTCTCCAGCAGGCGCTGGTGCAGGCGCACCATGGCCAGCTTGATGATGTCGGCGCTGGATCCCTGGATCGGCGCGTTGGCCGCCGCCCGCAGCTGCTGGGCCTCCAGGCCGCCGCGGCGGGCCACCTCCAGGTCGATCTCCAGCGGGTCCCTGCCCCGCAGCCGTCCCAGCCCGGCCGGATCGAAGGGAAACGGCCGCCGCCGGCCCAGGATCGTCTCCACATAGCCCCGGCTCAGGGCCAGCCGCTCCTGCAGCTCCAGAAAGGCGAACACCCTCGGGTAGCGCTGCTTGTACTTGCTCAGAAACGCCTTGGCCTCGGCCTGGCTCACGCCCGTCTCGCGCGCGAAGCGCTGCTGGCCCATGCCGTAGATCACGCCGAAGTTGATCGTCTTGCCCAGCCGCCGCTCAGCGCCGCTCACCTCCTCGCCGGGGGCCTTCTCCAGCAGCAGCCGGGCGGTGAGCGCGTGCACGTCGTCGCCACTGCGGTAGGCCTTGATCAGCACCTCCTCGCCGCTGAGGTGGGCCAGGATGCGCAACTCGATCTGGGAGTAGTCGGCGCTGAGCAGGGTCCAGCCCTCGGCGGGCAGGAAGGCCTTGCGGATCCGCCGGCTGAACTCGGTGCGCACCGGGATGTTCTGCAGATTCGGGTTGCTGCTCGAGAGCCGCCCGGTGGCCGTGACCGCCTGGTTGAAATCGGTGTGCACCCGCCCGGTCTCGGGCTCCACCAGGGCCGGCAAGGCATCCACGTAGGTGCTCCTGAGCTTGCTGAGGGTGCGGTGCTCCAGCACCAACGGCACCACCGGGTGGTCGTCCTCCAGCTTCTCCAGCACCGCCGCGTCGGTGCTCCACCCCGTTTTGGTGCGGCGCGATTTCCTGCGCTCCAGCCCCAGGGTGTCGAACAGCAGCTCGCCCAGCTGCTTGGGCGAGGCCAGGTTGAAGTCCACTCCGGCGGCCGCCTTCGCCTCACTCTCCAGCCGCTCCAGGGTGGCGCCCAGCTCGTCGCTCAGCTCGGCCAGGTAGGCGGTGTCGACGCGGATGCCGGTGGCCTCCATCAGCGCCAGCACCGGCTCCAGGGGCAGCTCCACCTGCTCCAGCACCTCCAGCAGCCGTGGCCCCAGCTCGGCCAGCTGCTCGCGCAGCAACGGCGTCAGCCGCCGGGTGAGGTGCACGTCCATGGCGCAGTACCGCGCCGCCGCCACCACCGGCACCGCCGAGAAGTCGGTTCCCTTGGGCACCAGTTCGCCGTAGCTGGTGGGGGTGAAGCCGAAGTTGCGCTCCGCCAGCACCTCCAGGCCGTGGCGGGCATTGGCATCGCGCAGGTAGTCGGCCAGCAGCGTGTCCATCACCACCCCGTCCAGCGCCAGGCCGTGGCGCAGCAGGATCAGCCGGTCGTACTTGGCGTTCTGCAGGGTTTTCGGGTGCCCGGCGCTGGCCAGCCAGGGGGCCAGCGCCGTGAGCACCGCATCGAGGGGGAGCTGGCGGGACTGCCCTGACGCGGGCAGGCTGGCGGCTGCACCGGCCGTATCGCTAACGGCCGTATCGCTACCGGCCGCATCGCTGAACAGATCGGAGCCAGCTTCATTGCCCTCGGCTGCCGGTGGCTTGTGTCCGATCGGGATGTAGGCCAGGTCCGCCGGACCCTCGCCCCAGGCCAGGCCGATGCCCACCAGCTCGGCCTTGAAGGGGTTGAGGGCGGTGGTCTCGGTGTCGAGGGCCACGGGCGCGGCGGGATCGGTGCTCGCCAGCAACTGCGCCACCAGGGCGGCGAGGGCCTCGGGGGTGGTGATCAGCTGGGGCTCCAGATCGGGTGTGGCTGGGGGCGACTCGGGCGCTTCGCCGCTGGTGCTGGCGTCGTCGCCGGCGTCGGTTTCGCTGGCCAGGCTTGCGGGCGCTGGGCTGCCTGGCTGGCCATCGGAGCCGGTGGCGGCTGTGACGGCCTTGCCGCCCGCGGGGCTGGTGCCCTCCCTGGGCTCCGGCGGCACGGCCGAGAACAGCTCGGCGAACCGGCCCACCTGCCGCGCCAGGGAATTCAGCTCCAGCTCCTCCAGGCTCTGCTGCAGCGCCTCGGTGTTCACCGTGCCCAGCTCCAGCCGTGGCTGCTCGGGCAGGGGGATGTCCACCAGGATCTCGGCGAGCATGCGCGAGCGGTAGGCGTTGTCGCGGTCGGTGCGCAGCTTCTGCAGCAGGGCGCCCTTGAGCACGCCCTTGGGGTCCTTGGCTTTGGGCCCCGCCTGCTCCAGCTGCTCCAGGGCCGCGTAGATGCCGTCCACGTGGGTGTAGGCGGCCAGCAGGTTCACCGCCGTCTTGGGGCCCACGCCCTTGACGCCGGGGATGTTGTCGCTGCTGTCGCCGGTGAGGGCCTTGAGGTCCACCACCTCCTCGGGCGTCACGCCCAGCTTGGCGATCACCCCCTCGCGGCGGATCTCGGTGGGGCCGCTGTTCCTCACATAGGGCCCGCCGCCCATGTAGAGGATGGCGATGTCGCGCTCGTCGTCCACCAGCTGGAACAGGTCGCGGTCGCCGGAGAGGATGCGCACCCGCCAGCCCTCGCCGGCGGCCCGGTTGGCCAGGGTGCCGAGCACGTCGTCGGCCTCGTAGCCCGGCGCCATCGCCAGGGGGATGTCGAGGCTCTCGCGCAGGATCCGCTGCAGGTTCTCCACGTCGGCGAAGAACTGCTCCGGAGCCTCATCGCGGTGGGCCTTGTAGGCCTGGTCGGCCTCGTGGCGGAAGGTGGGCTGGTCGGTGTCGAAGGCCACCACCAGCCCCTGGGGGCGCAGCCCCTTGCAGTTGTCGAGCAGGGCCTTGAGGAAGCCGTAGGTCACCGAGGTGGGCACCCCCTCCTTGGTGCTGAGGCCGCCGTCGCCCCCCTTGGCGAAGGCGTAGAAGCTGCGGAAGGCCAGGGAGTGGCCGTCGATCAGCAGCAGCAGGGGTTTGTCGCCGTTGCCCTCAGCCGCGCTCACAGGTGGTTTCGCCGATCCAAGGCCCAGCCTGGCAGAGCTGGGGGCGAGCTCAGCTTGTGCGGTCAGCTCCTCAGCTCCGCCGTGGCGATCCGCAGCACGGCCTCCGCCGTGGACAGGGCGGTTGCGCTGTCGTTGGCATCGAACAGATCGGCCGGTGCCTCATCACCCTGGGGATAACGGCTGTCGCTGTTCATGCGGGTGAGCAGTTTGAGGTGCAGCTCGGCCAGGGCCTGGGTGTGGAGCCCCTGGCCGTTCAGCATCTCCACGAAGCGCTCCAGCGAGTGGCTGTAGGGCGGGGTGATGCCTGCCGCCACCAGCAGCGACTTGAGGGCCTGTTCAGCCGCCTGGCCTGCCAGGTAGCAGGACTGGGCATGGAACTCCTCGCCGGCCATGCAGCGGGCGGACACCCCTGCAGGATGCCCCAGCCGGGCGGCAAGGAGATCGTCGGCCAGGGCGTTGGCTGCGGCCTGGCTGGGGGCGATCGCCAGCAGGTCGACATCGGAATAGGCGTCCCAGTCGCCGCGGGCCAGGGAACCGAACAGCCACACTTCGCCACCCGGATGGCTCGCCACCGCTGCCGCGGCGCCCTGCCGCGCCGGGGCCACCGCCGGATCAGGCGAGCGCCGAATCCACTCCGGCCTCAGCGGCCTGTCGAGGGCCGCAGCGTCGTGATCTGCGCCTTCTCGAGCACCAGCTCCTGGCGCGGCAGCCCCAGGCGGATGCCCTCGCGGTCGAAGGCCTCCTTCACCCGCACCCGGAACTCCCGCCCCACCGGCCACTGGGCCAGCGGCATGGTCTGGATCCACACCCGGATCAGGCAGCCCGACTGCCGCACCTCATCCACCCCCAGCACTTCCGGCGTGCCGAGCACGTACTGGGCCCAGTCGGGATCACGGCTCATCTCCTCGGCCACCTGGCCGATCACCTCCAGCACCCGGCGCAGGTTCTCCCCGGCGGCCACCTCGATCGTGAAGTTCACCCTTGACCAGTCCTTGGTGAGGTTCTCCACGGCCCGGATCTGGCCGTTGGGCAGGCTGGTGAGCTGACCGTCGATGCCGCGCAGCTGGGTGTTGAACAGGTTCATGTTCTCCACGAAGCCGCTGTGGGGGGGGATCGTCACCACATCGCCGATGGCGAAGCGGTCGGTGAGGATGATCAGCAGGCCCTGCATGAAGTCTTCGAGCAGGTTGCGCAGCAACAGGCCGGCACCCACGGCCACCACCCCGGCACCGGTGAGCACCGAACGGTTGATGCCCACGATCAGCAGGGTGAGCACGATGCCGATGGTCACGCACACGATGGTGGCCGTGTTCTTGAGCATCTTGGTGTAGGTCACAGCCTGCAGCGCATAGCGCCGGGAGCTGGGATTGCGGATCGTCGATTCGATCGACCAGGTGCTCACGCTGTGGTCGATCACCAGCAGCAGCAGCCAGCGCAGCACGATCAGCCCCAGCCACATCAGCGGCACACTCAGCGACTTCTGCATCAGCACCAGCGAGCCGATGCGGCTCGCGGGGAAGAAGATCGCGATCGCCCCGATGCCCCCGGCCACGAGGCTGATCTGCAGCAGACTGCTGATCAGCAGGGCCATCTCCAGCAGGTTGCGGGCCTGGTTGCGCCAGCCCTGCTGCCGGAGCGTGGGGATCGAGAGGGACTCGATCAGCCGGCCGGTGCCCTCGATCAGCAGCTGGGGCTGGCGCCCGGCGTTGCGGCCGAGGCGCCCCAGCCAGCCGCGCCGCCGGCCTGGGGACGGCTCCGGGGCCGCGGCCGGTTCGGCGGCGACGGGCGGTTCGCCGCCGCTGGCCGTTCCCTCAGGGGCGGTGACGCCCTGGGCCTCGAGGTTGCCGCTGAAGGCCGCCATCACCTCCCGGGTGGCCGAGTCGCGCAGGGCCTGGGTGTTGTCGCGCAGGCGCCGCAGGATCCGCCGCAGCATGCGGCGGATCGCCGAGAGCACCAGCAGCATCAGCAGGGCGATGGCGCCCACCGCCCCGGCCATCACCAAGCGGCCGGTGGGATAGCGGCGGTTGAACTCCAGACCCCACAGCGATTCGCTGATCACCTTCTGGAGCACGGTCTTCCAGTGCTCCGCCAGCTCCATCGTGGTGGTGCCGGCCCTGGCCGCGTCGGGCTCGGTGACCGTGAGCAGGGTCGCCGGCCCCAGGCCCAGGTCGGGCGCGGCGGGCACGAACACCACCGGCACGTTGTTGCGGAACCCCACCGCCACAGTGGGGGTGAGGGGATGGAGCGCCTGGCGGTTGAGCACGTTCCAGAAGTTCGGATCCGCCGCCTCCAGCTGGGCCCGCCTCTCCTGCAGCGCCGCCGCCGCCTGCTGACGATCGGGCGACAGGGTGGCTGGTCCGCCCTCCAGGGTCTGGCGCAGCTGGTCAATCACCCCCTCCACGCTGCGTTCCACCGTTGCGGCGCGGTTCTCCACCGCCCGGGCGGCGGCCTCGGCGCTCATCGATTCGCCGGGATCGATCGCCAGGGTGATCGGCGGGCTGAAGACGTCGTGGGGAAACAGCACGGTGGTGCACCACAGGCGTCCGCAGGAGAAGGCCTGGTAGTGGTCCGTCCAGCCGTTCCGGGCCGGGGGGGCCGCCGCCTCGTCGCCGGGCAGCTCCAGGATGGCCGCCGCCGGCTGGCCCAGCACCAGGCTCATGGCCAGGCCCAGCAGCAGGGCCAGCCGCCAGACCCCGCGCGGCCGCAGCCGCTGCCCCTGTCGCCGATCCAGCACCATCCCTTGCCCTCGCTTCAGTCGCCCGGCCGTTGCGGCAGGGGTGCAGGGTAAGGAGGGTAAGGGGCATCACCCGGTGAGCCAGACCACATCCGCCCCCGTGGCCTCCCAGGCCCGCTTCAGCCCCTGCGGCCGCTACCGCTGGTGGTTGCAGCGTCGCTGGGATCCGGCGGCGCCGCGGCTGCTGTTCATCGGCCTCAACCCCTCCCGCGCCGACGCCGAGCGCGACGATCCCACCCTGCGGCGCCTGATGGGCTTCGCCCGCGGCTGGGGCTACGGCGAGCTCGAGGTGCTCAACCTGTTCGCCGCCGTGGGCCCCTCGCCGGCGGCCCTGCGGCGCCTGGCCGATCCGGTGGGGGGCGAGGCCGACGCCTGGATCGCCCGGCGCCTGGCGGCCTGCCCCGCCGCGCCGCTGTGGCTGGGCTGGGGCGCCCAGGCCGGCTGGCACCAGCGCGACCGGGCGGTGCTGGCATTGCTGGAGGGCCGGCAGCTGCTGGCCCTGGGCGCCACCCGCGGCGGCCATCCCCGCCATCCCCTCTACCTCCCCGCCAGTGCCCGGCTCCAACCCTGGGCCGGCCCGGGCGCCTGGCACGATGCCACCCGCCTGGGGCATCCTGAAGGGGTGTCCGCCCGCTGCTCCGCCGCCTCTCCATGTCCCCCCACCCACGGCGTTACGCCGTTCACCTGCACATGAGCGGCGGCCACACGGAATTGGTGATGTTCGCCAGCCTGCAGGCCTTCCAGCAGTGGTATGGCGAGGTGCTCACCGCCTCCGCCCCCGACACCTTCGTGAACGTGCCGATCAGCGAGCTGGAGGGGGAATACCTGGTGGTGCGGCCCAGCGCTGTGGTGGGCATCCGGGTGGAACCCCGGTTCAATCCCCTCGACGATGAATGACGCCTGAGCGGCTGGGGCTGCTCTGGGGCGTCACCGTGTTCTCCGGCGCCGTGGCCCAGGCGCTGGCCTGGCTCACCGGCCTGCCGGGGGTGGTGCTGCTGCTCAGCTCCGGGCTGCTGATCGGCCGCTCCGGCCTGGGGCTGGTGGAACCCCTCGATCTGGGGGCGGGGCTGGGCACGATCGTGGGCCTGCTGGTGAGCCTGGTGCTGTTCGACGGCGGCCTCAACCTGCGCCTGCCCGCCGACGGCACCCGCCAGGCGGTGCTGCGCATCTGTGCCGTGCGCCTGGTGCTGGCGCTGCTAGGCGGGCTGCTGCTGGCCCATGGGCTGGCCGGCCTGAACTGGCCCCTGGCGGCCGTGTTCAGCGCCATCGTGCTGGCCACCGGCCCCACGGTGGTGAACCCCCTGGTGCGCCAGATCGGTCTGGCGGCACCCCTGGGGGAGGTGCTGGAGGGGGAGGGGCTGGTGCTCGAGCCGATCGGCGCCGTGCTCGCCCTGCTGCTGCTGGAGCTGGTGCTCGGCACCCTGCACGGCTGGCGGGAGCTGGCCACCGGGCTGCTGCAGCGGCTCGGCGGCGGCGTGCTGATCGGTGCCGCCTGCGGCTGGCTGCTGGCCGAACTGCTGCGCCGCATTCCCGCCTCGGCCGGCAACGGCGCCCTGCGCCTGCAGCTCAGCCTCGGCGTGTTGTTTCTGATGTTCACCGGTTGCGAGCAGCTGCTGCCGGAATCGGGCCTGCCGGCCGCCGTGGCTGCCGGCGTGGTGGTGGGCCGCCGCCCCGACACCGACGCCAAGGAGCTCGATGAGCTGATCCGTCAGCTGGCCCAGCTGGCGATCACGATGCTGTTTCCGCTGCTGGCCGCCGACGTCACCTTCGCCCAGCTCAGCCCCCTGGGCTGGGGGGGCGTGGCCTGCGTGCTGGCGCTGATGCTGCTGTTGCGGCCGCTGGCGATCGGCCTGGCCACCTGGGGGATGGGCTTCAGCCTGGCCCAGCGGGCCCTGCTCAGCTG
>JAWOBH010000143.1:0-6145 GCA_046498125.1 Prochlorococcaceae cyanobacterium
CCGTCTGGATGTCCCCGTTCTGCATGACACCATGCCGCAACGGTGATCCGGATTCATGATTGCAGCTGATGTGGATGGCCGGCCGTGGCGCAACCGTTATCGCTTCGGCATCGTCCCATTGCTCTGTGCCTGGGGCCCGTCCTTGGACTGGTCCTGGCTGTGGCCGCTCCCCTGCCGCAGGCGCACGGCACGGAAGGGCTGCCCGACGTTGTCCCGGGAACAGGAGTGGATGCGGCCGCCGCACGCTGCATCACCCACTGGGCGCTCCATCACTACGAGATGCCAGGAGTGGCGATTGCCCTGGTGCAGAACGGCCGACTGGTGCTCGCCAAGGGGTTCGGCGTCCGTGATCTCGCCACCGGTGCTCCCGTCACAGCTGACATCGTCTTCCAGCTCGCCAGCGTGTCCAAGACCTTCACCGCCGCCAGCGTGGCTGCGGTGGAGGACCGCAAGCAGCTGGGCTGGGACCAGCCGATGGTGTCCCTGCTGCCTGAGTTCAGCCTGGCCGATGCCGGCCGCTGGGTGAACGCCCGGGATCTGCTCAGCCATCGCGCCGGCTTTCCGGCTTTCTTCGGCGACCTCTTCGATCATCTCGGCTACGACCGCGCGGATGTGCTGCACCGCATCCGCTACGTGCAACCCGCCAGTTCCTTCCGCGAGCGGCCTGCCTACTCCAACATCGGCTTCTTTCTGGCCGGAGAGCTGGCGGCCAAGGCCGGCGGCGAACCCTTCACCGATCTCACACAGAGGGTTCTGTTCCAGCCGCTGGGCATGAACCGCACGGGCACCGCAGCCGCACTGTTCGGCAGGCGGCCCGACCAGCCCGGCGTGCTGGCCGATGTCAGCCGCTCCCACGCGCTGGTGGACGATCGGCTGCGGGTGGTTGCTCCCAACCTCAGTGCACTGTTCATCCCTGCCGGTGGGTTCGCCAGCAGCGTCAATGACCTCGCCCGCTTCGTGGCGATGCTCGCCCGCGGCGGCGAGATCGACGGCCGTCGTGTGCTCTCCACCGAGGCGGTGAAGGAGCTGTTCGAGCCGGTGATCGCCGATGAGCCGGGCTTCGCGGAGTTTCCTCCCATCGACGCCAGCTCCGGCTTCGACCACTCGCCTGGCTGGGGCGTGTACCACTACAACGGCCTCAAGGTGCTGGAGAAGGGCGGCGCCCTCGACGGCGTGCGAACCCTGCTGCTGGTCGTGCCTGAAAAGCGCTTCGCGGTGGCGATCCTGGCCAACCGCAACCTCACGGCCCTGCCGGAAGCGGTGCGTGCAGCCCTGCTGCAGCAGGCCTTCGGCCGTCCGGGTGAGGCGGATCTGCAAGCACCCATCAGGGCCAAGGCGCGCCAACTCGAGGGCCTGCTGCTGGCGGTGGCTCCCGGCCCCGCCGATCCCCGCCCGCCAGCGCTGCCCCTCTCTGCCTACACCGGCACCTACGTGAACGAGCTGTTCGGCTCCTGGGTGGTTGCCGAGCACGCTGGAGCCCTGGAGGTGCTGGCGGGTCCGGCCCGCTACCGCGCCAGCCTCCGCCCCCGTGATGGCGAGACCTTCCATCTGCTCTGGCCTGGGGTGATCTCGGCGCCGGTGGAGGTGCCCTTTGAGGCTGATTCCACTGGCCGGGTGACCGGCTTCACCTACGAAGGGTATGCCTTCCGCCGCAGCTGATGACTCAAAGGCCTGCATGCCTCGAGGTGCTTCACACCGTTTCGATTGCCGCCAGGGCCTTGTTCACCCGTTTGAAATCAAAGCCGATGGCCCGGAGCGCGTGCCAGAGATGTCCCTGCAGGAACATGAAGGCCAGGAAGAAATGGGCGTTGGCGAGCCAAGCCCGTGCCGTGTGGGCCATGTAGGGAAGGTTATCTGCCGTGTCAGCGAAGTAGGGGGCTAAGCCGAACTGCAAGGACAGACTGGGACCATAGAATTCCGTCGGATAGATGGTGGTGTTGCTGGCACACCAAAGGCTGGCCACGAAGCCGGCGAGGGCCACACCACCCAGCGAGTAGGAGAGGATGCCTTCGGCGGAGAACACCAGCAGCCTGCGGGAGAACGGCAGGGGCGGCACCAGGATGTGCCAGATGCCGCCGGCGATGAGCATCAGGGCCACCACCACATGACCGCCCAGCACATCCTCCAGGCTGTTGATCGAGAGAAAGTGAGTCTGGTACGACCAGATCGTGACCAGGTCCACGTTGGGGACGACGGTACGCACCGACTGCAGTGCCGGGTCGTAGAGACCGTGGTGCTTGCCCCATTCCACCAGGGCCGTGGCACCAAGTCCCAGAACGATGAGATGGTGGCCGAGGATCAGCCCCAGTTGCTTCGGGTCGTCCCAGGAGAAGTCAAACCTTTTCGCCTGGCCCTCGGCCTCAGCCAGGTTGATCGGAGCGCGGAACAGGTGCCACATGCCGCCGGCCGCCAGCACTGCGGCGCTCACCAGGTGAAAGGCGGCTAGTGCCACGATCCCCTCGGGATCGGTGATCGCGCTTCCCGCTGACACCCCGATGCCAAGCCGTGCCAGGTTGGGCAGCAGGATCAGGCTCTGCTCGCCCAGAGGAATCTCGGGACTGTAACGGCTCAGCTCGAAGATGGTGAAGGAGCCGGCCCAGAACATGATCAGGCCGGCGTGGGCGGCGTGGGCGGCGATGAAGTTTCCGGACTGATTGACGAAGCGGGAATTTCCAGCCCACCAGTCATAGGTGGGTGCAGGATTGCCATAGGACTGCATGAGGACCGTGCGTAGGCCAGCGAAGTGTATTGATCGTGGCGTCTTGGTGCCGCACAGCCATCACACTTTGAACCATCGAAGTTGACACCAGCCTGTGGCCAAGGACACATGCGGTGTCACAGTGCAATTCCCGCTGAGGTGCAATCCCAGCCAAATGAAGGCATGGGATCAGTCTCATATGTCACACAAGATGGTATGTCTGGTGCCAGCAAGCTTAAGCAGAGGCTCTACCTTGCTGTGATCAAGTCGCAGCCAGAATGTTGGACCTGAGAACTCTGTCGCTGATCAGCGAAGCTCTCCTGACCGTTTTCCTGGTCACCTTTTTCTACCAGGGTCGAATGGTCTGCCTGGAGCAGCGGGGCTACGCACGCAATCCCCAGCGGGCAGAGATCAATCGCATGAGACAACGGTTGGAGCAGTTGATCAGGCCGACTCTGACATGAGCTGGGAAAGAGTGAAGTCAGCTTCAAGCGGAGCGGCGTCCCTGTGAGTGGTGCAACGCGCGCCGCTCGAGCGCCTGCGCATCTCCCAGTCATCAAGGCCAACCATTCCATGCCAGTGCCGTTCGACGGCACTGGTCCTGGCTAGGGGCCTCTCCAGTCCAGTCCCGGCAAGTGCGGAATGATCGCCGGTGTGCTCTGCCGGTAGGCGGCGTAGTCGGGATGGCCTTCACAGAGGCGCTGCTCCTCCCGGCGCGCCTTGAATGCCAGCACCACCGCCAGGGTCACCAACAGTCCCAGGTGCAGCAGGCTGCCGAGCAGCAGCACAACCCCCAGGGAGCAGAGCAGCAGCGACTGGTAGAGCGGATGCCGGCAACGGCCGTAGGCCCCTTCGGTGACCAGGGCCGCTCCGGGGATCGGCTCTGGCAGGGGGCTGAGGCTGTCGCCCAGGTTCAACGCTCCCTGCGCCCCAACCGCCAGCCCGATCACCACCACCACGGCGCCACTGAGCCGCAGGACCAAGGGCCACTGCAGAGCCAGTGCGTCAAGCGACGGCTCGGGCGGCAGGGCGTGCGCGGCGATCAGGCCCATCTGGGCCAGCACCCACCACTCACCGTGGCGGTTGTCGCGCAGGCCGGCCCAGGAGAAGCCCCACGTCCTGAGGCGCTGCTTCAGGTGATCAAGCATGGTGTCTCCTCCGGATCGCCTGCTGGGTTGTGGTTGACGGGTCTGCGCCAAAGCCCCAGCCATTCATCACTGCGCCTGGGCGCCGAGCCTCGGGCCGGTGTCCACAGTTCGGGGACCAATCCGGCCTCCAGCCACTGGCGGGCCAAGGCCTGGGGGTCACTGCCCCAGGGCGGGCCGCCGGCGCGGCTATGGCACCAGAACAGTGCCAGAAACCAGCCGCCTGGCTTCAGCAGACGTCGCACGGTGGCGATGTAGGCCTGGCGCTGAGTTGGATCAATGGCACAGAAACAGGTGTGCTCCAGGACGCCATCCAGACTCTCCCGGACCAGTCCGGCAGCATTCAGGGCCGCCGGATCGAACAGATCCGCCTGGAGCCACTGCAGATCCGTTCGGTCAGGGCCATACCGTCGGCTCGCGTCCTTGATGGCCTGCCCGCTGAAGTCAAGCCCCACCACAGAGAAGCCGAGCCCGGCCAGCAAGGCGGCCTCATGACCACGGCCGCAACCGGGCACAAGCACGCGCCCCCCGGGCGCAGGGGCAAGCGGGTGATGGCGCAGAAAATGCTCAAGGGGCGGAGCTGGGTGGCCCAGTTCCCAGCCATCGCCGCCTTCTCGATAGCGCTGGTCCCAACGCTCCGGGTCTCGGACCACTGGGATGGAACCGACAGGGGCCGCCGGCACGGTGTCGATGGGGTGGGTCATCAACCCAATCGTGCTCTGGCTCCGCAGGCGTTGAGGCAGTCCAGAGGTCGCGATCACCGCCCTCCGTGGAGCTCAAGAGAAGACAGTCAGCGTTCCAGCTCTGCTCGTACCCGTTCAGCGGCAAACACGTGCACACAGTGGCCGCAGCCACTGATGGCCCTGATCGCTGCTGGGAACGACGTGGTCGCTGCGACCGGGTTGGTAATCCACCCAGGGCATCTGCGCCGCGGAGCGTCCCTCCCGCATCGCCAATCACCTGGAGCACCTGCCGGCGGATCTGGTGTCCCACCTGGGCTGGGTGGTGCCCTGGATTGCGGCGGCAGGCAGGTTCATCTGTCCCTGCCATGGCAGCCAGGCCATCAGCGATCAGGCCAGATCGTGCAGTGCCTGAGTCTGCTCCGGGGTGAGGTCAATCCGCAGGGTTCCGTCGTTGCTGGTCAGCATGAGCTGCAGCGGCAGGGCCTCGCTGGGGCGGGGGCTGAGAGCGTCAACGTCGAACTGGGCGGAACCGGCGGGGATGGGTGTGCCGTCCGGCGGCACGATCTCCTCGCTGCGGTTGGGCAGGGTCCAGCTCTGACCCATGGCATCGCTCACCTGCAGAGCGCCGCTGTGATCGAGTTCGATGCCACCCCCGAGGGAGCTGAACCTCAGTCGCCAGCCCGAGGGATACTCCGGATAGGGCTGCTCGAACAGGGAGGCCTGGAAGCGGTGTCCGGCCTCATCCTGGAGCGACCAGGTCTCATCTGCAGCAGCAGGGGCCACCAGAACGAGCACGCTCAGAGCTATTGCTGCTAAACCGCCGAGGGCATGGTGACAACGACGCCGTAATTGCTCGAAACAATTTCTAAGGCCCATGGTTTCAGCATTAGACTCAGAATATCTTAGCAGGATTCGCGTCAACTCCATCCGCGCGAATTCATCCAGACGAGCCTGGTCATTTCCGGTGCCCCCGTCTGATCAGATCACGATCTGATGGTCACATCCTTGTTCTCACGACCTCATCTTTGCGACCCTGATGTTAGCCGTGTTTGACGTCGTGACCCTGTCGCGACTGCAATTCGCTCTGACGGCGATCTTTCACATGCTCTGGCCTGTTCTATCCACAGGAATGGCGATCTTTCTGGTGGTGCTTGAAGCCCTATGGCTACGCTCACGAAATCCCCTGTATTATCGCCAGGCCCGCTTCTGGGCCAAGATCTATGTGCTGAATTTCGGCATCGGCGTGGCGTCCGGGCTGCCGATGGAATTCCAGTTCGGCACCAACTGGGCTCCCCTTTCCGAGTTTGCCGGCGACTTCTTCGGCTCGGTGCTGGGGTTCGAGGGAGCAATGGCGTTCATGCTCGAGGCTGGTTTCCTTGGCATCATGTTGTTCGGCTGGCAGAAGGTGCCACCGGCTATTCACTTCCTGTCCACTGTGATGGTGGCCTTCGGGGCCAACCTCTCCGTGTTCTGGATCCTCAGCGCCAACTCCTGGCTGCAGAGTCCGGCAGGAGGCACGTTCTCCGATGGCAACTTCCAGGTTCAGAACTATTTCGCCGCCATCAACAACCCTTTCATGGTGAGGAGCGTGATTCACATGGCTTTGGCCACGGTGGAAA
>JAWOBH010000147.1:0-4834 GCA_046498125.1 Prochlorococcaceae cyanobacterium
AGGGAGAAGTGGGCGGAGTTCTCCAAGGCCAAGGACGACATGTTCGCCCACACCAACATCCCGGAAGCCCCCTGGTTCACGGTGGAGGCTGACGACAAGCGCCGGGCCCGGCTGAACTGCATCTCTCACCTGCTCAGCAAGGTGCCCTACACCGACATGACACCGCCGGCGATTGAGCTGCCAGCCAGGCCGAAGCACCCGGAGCTGGAGCGGCCGCCCCGCTGGGAGCAGTTCTTCGTGCCCAACCGCTATCCCTGAACGGGCTGGAGCCCAGAGCCCTTCAGCTCCCCAGCCGCTCGAACCACAGCCCCGCCAGCTGCCAGCTGCTCCACAGGAAGATGGCCAGGAACAGCCAGTTCAGCCAGGGGGGGCGCTGGGGACCGTCGGGAGCCATGGGCGTTTGAGCCGGACCAGTGGACGTGCCCCCAGGTTGCACCATCGCCGCTGGCGGTGCGCGCCTGCAACTTGACATTCCTTGACACGGACCGATGGGCCCGCGGGTTCGCCGTAGTCTCCGGCCATGGGCAGTCCGATCGACAAGGAGGAGTTCCTGCGGCGCGCACACGAGCGCTTTGGTGAGAAATACGACTACTCGGCGATCGTCTACAAGAGCTATAAAACCCCGATCAAGATCCGCTGCCATTTGCATCCGGTGAAGGAGATCTCGATCACGCCTGAAAAGCATTTACAGACCACCGGTGGTTGCAAGTTCTGTCTGCGGGAGATGCGGGTGCGCATGCTCGAGCGTGAACTCAATCGGGACAGCATTGAACGCCCGCCCCTGGAGTCCCAGTCCGTCCAGCACCAGAGCGTCGAGGACCAGACCGTCGAGGACCAGCTTGTCCATCAGGGTGAACCGGTGTCTGAGCGCCGCGGCTGCTGAATGCGCGTCTGCTGAGGCCAGGACTTGACTCTCCCCCATGGGGGAGGGTGCAAGCTGGATCAAGGCCTTTGCTCGCCGCCGATGCCTGATCAAGCCCCCGCGTCCAATCCCGCCTCTCTTCCCCAGCCGGTGCATCTCCACCGGCTCGATGCTCCGGATCACCACTGCGCCTACGGCGAGCGAGCCCGGCAGCTGCTGGAGGATCGCGGCATTCCCTTCCACGATCACCGGCTCACCAGCCAGGAGGAGGCCGAACGGTTCCAGGCCGCCCATGGGGTGACCTCCACTCCCCAGGTGTTCGCAGGCAGCGAGCGGATCGGTGGCTACAGCGATCTGGCTGTGCGCCTGGGCGCCGCCGCCGCTGTTGAGGATCCCGACACCGGCACAGGCCGCAGCTACCGGCCGGTTCTGGCGGTGTTTGCTGTGGCGGCACTGGCGGCCTGGGCGCTGGGCGCCGGTGTGGTGGGCTTCATGGGCCTGGCGGTGACGGTTCTGGCCACCCTGAAGCTGATGGACCCGCCAGCGTTTCGCCGGGGGTTCCGCCTCTACGACCTGCTGATGGACCGCTGGAGGGGCTACGGGGTGCTCTATCCCTGGCTGGAGCTGCTGGTGGGCCTGGCGATCCTGGGGCGCTGGACGTTGCCGGCGCTGGCCGTGCTGGCCATCGCCATCGGCCTGGAGGGTGCGCTGTCGGTGGTGCGGGCGGTGTGGATCGAGAAGCGGGATCTGGACTGCGCCTGCATCGGCGGTAACAACCGCACTCCCCTGGGGGCCCTGAGCCTGCTGGAAAACGGTGCCATGGCGGCCATGGGCGTGGCCATGCTGCTGCCCAGCTGGTGATCGGCTCAGACCACTCCGGCTCAGATCACCGCAGTGCCGTTCTGGTTGCCGCTGAGGTAGCGGCGCAGGTTGACGCCGGCCTCCATCGAGGCGGCGAGCAGCTCGGCCCGCTGGGTTTCATCGAGTCCATCCCAGAAGGCGTTGAAGAGATCCAGGGAGGCCTTGCCGGCCCCCACCACCCCAAGGATCGAGAGCGGCAGGCCCATCCAGGGGAACACCAGCAGCACAACGCCCAGCAGCAGGCTCACGGCTGCCCCCTGCTTGGTGGATTCCCACACGGTGCTGGTCACTGTGCGGATCTGCACGCGGCGGCTGATGGCACCGCGTTTGCGCAGGGCCTCGGTGCGCAGGCCGGTGAGCAGGGCCTGATAGATGGCATACACCAGCACACCGCCGAGAGCGGATTCAGCCACGAACTCCCCGGAGCTGAGGCTGCCGCCGTTGACATTCACATCCAGGCTTGCCAGGCCGGCCAGGGGTGCCACCTCGACGCCGGCCTGGGGGATGCGGTAGGGATCACGTTCGCGGGTCATGGCCTCGGCGGCGGATGGGTCACGTGGGAGTTGGTTCAGACTAGAGGTAGTGTGTATGGCCAGCCTGGTCGGGTGTGGCCGGCACGGTTGGCTCTGGCCACAATCAGGTGGTCTGCCAGTGCCTGAAATGCCCCGTCTGTTCACCGCCCTGCTGATGGGGTTGCTGCTCACCGCTGGAGTCACCACTGGAGCCGCCCGCGCCCACTGCGATCAACAGGGCAGCCATCAGCACAGCGGCAGCGGCAGTCCTGTCGAGCGGCAGCGCTGAGGCTGCCGCCCCCGATCAGGTCCCTCACCTGGATGGCGTGGTCGAGGTCGAGTCGCTGTCTGGGGGACTGTCAGCGGACCTGTCAGATGACCTGTCTGCGGCCTGGCGCAGAAGGTCGGCCAGGGGGTCAGGTCGGGCCACGGCATCCACACCCGGTCCGGAGTGGCCCAGGAGTTCGGGATGGCGGCTCAGGCCCTCCAGCAACCGACGCAGGAAGACCTCAGGGTGCTGGATGGACTCCAGCCGGCCGCTGCGGCCCCCCAGGCACCAGTGCAGGGTTCCGGTGGGATCTGTGATCAGCACGGCGGGCCGCTGCGACAGGGCGCCGTGGATCGACACCGGATCGCCGCTCTGGAAGAACCATGCAGCCTCCGTGGTGCTGGCGCTGATCAGGGCGGCGGCCTCCGCCAGCGTGCGGAATCGCCGCAGCACCTCGGCCGTGGGCGGCGCCTCCGGAGCCAGCCCCCAGTGCTGGGGCTGCCAGTTCAGCTCCAGGGCGATCGACACCCCCTGGGCACTGGCCCGCTTCAGGAGCATGCGCAGGGTGATCGCGATGTCGTCTCCAGCCACCATGGTGCTGTCCACCAGCAGCCAGGACAGCTGGTGCAGGGTTGCCGACAGTCGTTCGGTGGCTCCCTCGGGCGTGTGGCCCCTGAGCTCGGAGTTCAGGGCCGTGCTGAGATCGAGAATGGTGCCCTCCGCAGCGCGGGGGACACGGTTTTCGGTGGAACTGGTCATGGGATTCTCTGGGCGATGGTGAACAGTCGGGGCGTTGCCCCGTTGGGGATGTGGACCGATCTCCGGCTCAGGTGTTCTTCTCCACAAGCTCGTGGAAGCGGTCGGCCAGGGTCTGGAAGGTGGCGTCGCTCTGCTTGAGCAGGGTCTCCCAGTTGCTCTGGCTGGCCTGGCGCAACTGCTGCAGTTGCCCCATCCCCTGGTCACGGACCTGCACCAGTTGATCCAGCCGTTTGCGGGCTTCCTGCCGGGCGTCGTCGCTGAGCTGGTTGAGGTTGCTCTTGAGCTGGTCGATCTGGCTGTTCCAGGCGTCGATCTCGGCCTGGCGTTTATCGAGGATCGCCTGCTTGAGACGTTCGTCGACTTGATTGGTGGTGGTCATGGATGTCCTCCGTAGGGTCAACAACGGACATCGGGCGGTCAGGCGAGCGTTGGACGCTGATCTACCGGCTCAGCGTTCTCTGGGCTGTGCTGCAGGCACGATCGGGGTGTCGTGGCGTCAGGCCTGCCTGATCAACTCTTCGTTGTCAGCTGGTTCTGACTGGGATTTGACTGACACCTCTGGGCCTGAAGCCTTGAGCAGCTGTGTTGAACAGCTGCGTTGAACAGGCCACCGCAGCGAGCCGTACAGGAGTGAGCAGCCGGTACAGCAGTGAGCAGCTGAGTGCTTGGCAGCGGAATGGTTGGCAGCACAGCAGTGGTGAGCACAACAACAAGCGGGGCAGTCGTTGGCCAGGGCAGCAGTTAGGGGGTGCCCGACGTTTATCCGTTAGTACCAGCCTACACCATGTGTGCTGTCCGGCAAGCATGAATCTTCCGCAAGGTTTGGGTGTCTGGATGTGAAGAATCCTGCAGATCTGTTGCCTCGGAAGGCGTCTCGGTCGATCGCCAGGCACTCATCAGCAATGCCAATGCCCATCGGGTCCCCACTGCCGTGAGCAGGGGATCGTTCGCCATTGCAGCCCGCCACCGCCGCGCACCAAACTGCCCGCCACAGCGGTGATGGTTCGCCAAAGTGGACAGGGGTCCACCGGACCCAGTCCCTCCGCTCCCAGCATCTGGCCATGGCTCCGCTCCATGTCCCTGTTTTTGTCCTGGCCCCAGGGCCGGAACTGCCGCTCGAGCCCGCCAGCTGGACAGCCCTCGTGAAGCTCCAGGGTGGCTGGGTGGATCGGGCCGAACGGGTGCGCCTGTTCCCGCTCGCCGATGGTTGGGATGGGTCCCTCGATGACCTCCTGCACAGCGGCGCGCCGCCGATGCGGCCGTTCTGTGATGCCCTGGTGCCGGGCTGGGCGGTGGACTCGCTCAGCCTCGGGGTGTACGAACTGGCGGGATCCCCTGCCGGTGGCGGCTCCGGCGGCGGGGAGGACCCAACGGCCGGCCTGCGGGTGGAGGCGATCCGCTGCCTCGATCAGGTGCCCCTGCGGGATGTGCAGAACGAGGCCTGCTGGTTCTATCCCACCGAGGACGGTGCCTACCTGAGTTCCCGTGGCCCGCGGGCGGTGCGTTTCCGGCCGGGCTACCTGCCCGACCGCCCTCCCACCACCGAGCCCCTGGACTACCACCGCAGCCGCC
>JAWOBH010000223.1:0-9602 GCA_046498125.1 Prochlorococcaceae cyanobacterium
AGAAGAGCATCGAAGGGAGGATCGTCCTGTGTTTCAGGCTACGATGTGATGCCATGCTGATGACGTGCTCTGCGTCGACACGCAGTCTAGGTTCCGCGCACTGACAAAGCGGTAACCGTGGCCACTTCTGCTTTCACCCTCGAGCTGCTGCACATCGCAGACCAGGAGGCCGGTGCCGCTGCGGTCAAGGATGCTCCCAATCTTTCAGCAGTACTGAATGCCCTGAGGGCGCAGGATCTTGGCAATGATGGGTTGGCCGATAACACGCTCACCCTCTCGTCCGGTGATGCCTTCATCCCGGGTCTCTTCTACGATGCTTCAGGCCCGGTCTTCGGGAGCAGGGGAATCGCCGACATCCAGATTCAGAACGAACTGGGCATTCAGGCGATCTCGTTCGGCAACCATGAATTCGACTTCGGCACCGAGTCGCTGACGCAGCTGATCGATGGTTCTGCCCCTGGAGACTTTTCCGTGCTCTCGGGTACAGATCTGGATGGCCTCGACTTCACAGGCGCTGCGTTCCCCTATCTCTCTACCAACCTCGACTTTTCCACCGATATCAACCTGGGCACCCTGGCCGTGGCTGGTGGAGCCGCCCCCCAGGCGAACACCGTCACCACCTCGGTGGTGATCGACGTGAACGGAGAGGCCATCGGCGTTGTCGGCGCCACCACTCCCACCCTGGATATCATCTCCAGTCCAGGTGGGGTCGGGATCCGGCCTGGAGACTTCGACACCAACCCCACAGCGGCCCAGCTCGATGCCCTGGCCATCGAGATCCAGGCGGAGGTGGACACACTGCTGGCAGCCAACCCGTCACTGAACAAGGTCGTGGTGCTGTCCCACATGCAGCAGCTCGACATCGAGCGGGGTCTGGCTGAACGGCTGGAAAACGTCGACATCATCGTGGGGGGTGGATCGAACACTCGCCTGCTGGATGAGAACGACAGACTCCGCCCTGGGGATAGCAGCCAGGGCACCTACCCGGAGTTCATCACCAACGCCGGTGGTACCACCACCGCCCTTGTGAACACCGACGGGAGCTACAAGTACGTTGGCCGGCTGGTGATCGACTTCGATGCCGCTGGCAACATCATTCCCACCAGTTACGACTCCACCGTTTCCGGTGCCTATGCCACCGACGCGGAGGGGGTGGCCGCACTCAACGCCCAAGGGCTGGTGGATCCTGAGATCCAGGCCATTGCCGATGCGATCGAGTCCCAGATCCTCGCAACCGAGGGGAACGTGTTCGGGATCTCCGATGTGTTCCTGAACGGCAACCGCAGCGGCACAGGCGATCCTGCCGATCCCGATGGGGTGCGAACCCAGGAGACGAACCTGGGCAATCTCACCGCCGATGCCAACCTGGCGGTGGCCAAACAGGTCGATTCTGACGTCGTCGTGTCGATCAAGAATGGCGGCGGGATCAGAGCCTCCATCGGTCGAACCCTGGTGCCGCCCGGTGGCAGTGCGGCTGAACGGCTACCCAATGAGGGGATCGTTGACTCGAACGGCAACCAGGTCAAGCCCGAGGGTGGCATCAGTCAGAACGACATCCAGACTTCTCTGGCTTTCAACAATGCTCTCACTCTTCTCACGCTCACCAGAGCGGAGCTGGTGGCCGTTCTTGAGCATGGTGTGGCGAACATCGGCGGCGGGCAGTTCGCCCAGCTTTCCGGGGTGCGCCTCTCCTACGATCCCGATCAGCCAGCGGGCGATCGCATCATCAGCGCCGCGATCTTCGATGAAACCACCGATACGTTCCTGGCCGAACTGGTACGGGACGGTGAACTCGTCGGTGACCCCAGTGAGACGTTCCGTGTTGTGACGTTGAACTTCCTCGCCGGCGGCGGGGATGGTTTCCCTTTCCCCACCGGTGCCGAGGCCAATCGGCTCGACCTGACCGATCTCGATGCTGATGGCATCAACGACAACCTGTTCACGGGTGCAGCCACCTTTGCCCCCGATGGCACCGAGCAGGATGCCCTGGCCGAGTATCTGGCGGCCACCTTTCCGGCGGACACAGACCCCAGCACCCCCAGCTATGGGGAATTGGATCAGGGCCGCGATCTCGACAAGCGCATCCAGAACCTGGGCTTCAGCTCCGATTCGGTGTTCCTGGGTGAAACCATCACCGGCACCAATCGAAGGGATGTGCTCACGGGCAGCGACCTTGATGACGTGATCAATGGCAGGAGAGGTCGAGACAAGATCAATGGTGGCCTTGGCAATGACACCCTCATCGGTGGGCCTGGCTTCGACGTACTTATCGGTGGCCCTGGCCGGGACAGCTTTGTCATCGAGCCGGGTTTTGGTCGGGATCGAATCAAAGACTTCGAGATCGGCATCGATCGCATCGTGCTGGGCGGAGGCCTGAGCTTTGAAGACCTGAAATTCAACCGTGGAATTGGGGGAGCCTTGATTCGCTCGGGTGGGGATCTGCTTGCGGTATTGAACGGTGTGTCGCGCCGTGATCTCAGTGCGGCTGACTTCATGTCCATCTGAAGCGAGACCGTCTCCGATCACTCTGTCCAGCAATTCCTTTCGCGGGCCCCACACTGTTCCGAGTGGAAACGGGATGGTGAGCCTCTGAAAGCCTGCGCCGATAACGGCATCCCTGCCAGTGATGGTGATGTGGTCCCGGACCCCGTGCCTTAACCACACGATCACACCAGCTGGCTACGTCAGGGCCAACGGCAAGCAGGCCACCTGCCGGTGGGTGGGTTGTACACCCTCACCGCCGCCCCAATCCGACCATCTGCATCCGAGGATCCGGTGATGAGCAGCCTCAAGGTGATGTGCTGGAACGTAGAGAACCTGTTCCTGCCACCCGCCGATGACGCAGCGGCCCAGGATCGCTTCCTTCGCAAGCTGGCCAACCTGGCGGCGGTCATCGATGGTGAGCAGCCTGATGTGCTGGCACTCCAGGAGATTGGTCCCGATGGCGCCTTGGAAGCTCTGCAGCAGGCCCTCACCCATTCGATGCCCCATGCCCTCGAGGGCATCCCGGATAGGCGGGGAATCCGGGTGGCATTCCTCTCGAAGCATCCGATCAGCCGTCAGCACACAATCCAGCGCTTCCCGCCGCTGATCCGGCCGGTGCAGGCCGTGGATCCGGTCTTTGACGACCCTGCCACCGAGCCGGACGAGTCCCTCAACCAGGCCATGGGGCGTGGGGCCCTGGAGGTGGAGATCGATCTGGATGGAGAAGCGGTCACTGTGATTACGGCCCACTTCAAGTCCAAGCTCATCAGCTACGCCCGCCGCCGGCCAGATGCCGCCGGCAGCACGTTCAGTCCCAGGGATGAGGATGAGCGCTACCGCTACGCGGCCTATGCCCTCTACCGCCGCACCGGGGAGTCGGTGACGATCCGCGACCGGATCAACGCTCTCCTTTCCGGGGATCAGGGGGAACCGGACCCGAGACAGGGGCAGGGGAGAGAGAAGGCGGTGGTGTTCTGCGGCGATCTCAACGATCAGCCCGATGCCGCCACCACCCAGATCATCCAGGGCCCATCCGGCTCCGAGATCGACACACAGGGCTTCCGCAGTCCCGACAAGGGGGATGGCTACCGGCTCTGGAACCTGGCACCGATCCTCAACCGGAGTGAGAACGGACAGCCACCGGCTGAGGCGCCCTACACACGGCGATTCGAGGGCCGTGGTGAGCTGATCGACCACATCTTCGCGAGCCATCGCCTGGTCAACCCGAACAACATCCCCAAGGCCTGGACCGTGGCGGCGACACCGGCGCTGCCCTCGATCAGCGAAACGCCGTACGAGCGCCGCGATGACCCGGCCTCCGATCATGCGGCGGTGGTGGCATGCTTCAGCCTCAGAGTCCGCCATCGCGGCAGAACAGGCTGACTGGTTGTTCTGAGGAGGAGTGCGCAGACGGCAGCTAGGGCATTGCCCGCTGGTCATCCTCGCAGACCTCAACAGCGGTCACGATGGTCACCCGATCAATGGTCTTGGAACACCCTGTTCACGGCCTGAACCACCGCCAAGCCCTCTACATGGATGCGCAAGCACAAAGCCGTTGGCGGCGGCATCAACCTGATGCTCACCACCAGCAGCAGGGGGGCCACAGCTGCTTGGTTGAGCTGGTGTCAGAAGAGGTGGAAGATCTCCACAGAGACAGCGATCATTCCCGCTAGCAGAGAGATTTTGCTGGTTTGCAGGAACAACCTGTTGAGCACGGCGAATCCCGGGGCGATCATGTCAGCACCTTCGGCGGGAGGGGGCTGACCTGATTGATCGGAACGCCGAAAGCATGGGAGCGGTGCTCCTCCAGGGGCCAGCGCCTTACCCAGATGCAATCGGAGAATGCATCCACATTCAACACCTGGTAGGTGGCGTGGGCACGGTCAGCGAGAGCGACGAGGGAGCCAGACAAGAGAATCATGGTCCATTACCAGTTGCCCCCATCAAACTGCAACTTTCGCAATAAGTCTAAGCAGATGCCGATCTACTGACCTTGGTGCCACCTTCTCATGACCTGCTGATTGGCATCACGCGATGGCGCTCCCCTCTCGGCTGAGGTGGGTGGGAGCAGGATCTGGGTAGCTGACTCGCAATAGGCGGGAACCCTGGCCCAGGGGACGTTGCCTTTCGGGTACGGAGTGGGGGCTGCACGCAAGGTTGCACTTGGAAATGACGCAGCTTGGGCTGCCATTGCCTGCCCTGCTTGACCCACGTCTCTCACAGCCAACGCCTGCGGTGCTGCTGCTCACCAGCCAGGTGGGCAGGGGTGGAGGCTGGCCTTGCTCATACTGAAGTGCTCACATAGCGATCCACACAGCTTTCTGAGTGTGGGTGATGCAGAGGGCGTCGATCAAGCCTGTCCCCCCGCTCGGGCATGGTCACGGGAGTGAAAGTGTTCCAGAACACCAGCCGTAGGTCTGCCCTGGCTTCTCTCGAAATCTGCTGAGCATGAACACCTAGATACGCCACAAGCAGCATCAATGCCTCGTAAAGATATATACGAGCCGATTCGGCCAATGTTTCAACGGTCTATTGTCTATGAGGTTCGGCAACTGCATAGCAAAGCTAAGCTTGTTGGACGGAATCCTGCTTCCGCTATCGCGACGTCCAGCCCTGCAATTATGAACGCAACCATAATGCGCTACCCCGAGTATCCAGTGCCAGCGGATGAGATACAGCGCCAAGTCACTCTGGCATCCTATGGAGTTCTTGATACCCCCAGCGATGAGCATTTTGATCGCTTGGCTCGGCTTGCTGCCAAGCTGATTCATGCACCAATAGCGTTAATTTCTCTAATTGATGCTACGCGCCAGTGGTTCCTTGCTCGACATGGACTGGACATAGCAGAAACACCAAGGCATATGGCCTTTTGTGCCCATGCAATCATCGCGGACGAGCCGCTTGTGATTGCAGATGCTCAGCTCGATCCCCGTTTTTGCACCAACCCATTGGTAACATCCGATCCTTACATCCGTTTCTATGCGGGTGTCCCCCTCAAGTCGCCAGAAGGGCATAATCTGGGCACACTGTGTGTACTGGACAGATTGCCCCGGCATTTCACCAGCACCCAGGAGAGTCTATTGTGTGATTTAGCTCAACTTGTATTGAGAGAGCTGGAGATCCGCCGTTTATCGCATGCGTCAACCGGCAAGGATGAGACAGGGAATTAGCATTGCCGATTGAACTCAGCAACAGCATTGTGATGAGCACCTTGGTTCCATCTTGGAGTGCTGAGTCACAAAGGCCTCGGACTCGCAATGGCCAGATAGATCAACCAGTGAATTCAAACCTCTGTCATGGAAGAAGTCTAACAACACTCACTGTCCTCGGCAGAGATCATTCTAGCCAACTGACATGCTACTTGCCTGCTAGGGTGATATTTCCGGAGTGAGGCCTGGCGACAGGTCTGCCACCGTGGGAGGGCATATTAAGGTCGCCGGCAATGAGCTTGGGCTGCCTGCAGCACTGACAGCGGGCCAAGAACAGAAGCTAAAGGGGGTAGAGCACTGCTCGAGGTCACGGTCATAGGAATTGTTCATCGTTGCTGGATTAGGAGAGCGGCCAGCCAGAAACACCAGAACGCAACAAAAGCAACCAAGAGACTCAGAGAAAAACCAAACGGAGTCAGAGCGTTCACAAGTTCAGTACAACTGCTTACATTTTGGCGGCTCGGATGTGGGGGTGCATCCTTTGCCAGCCGTCTCGAGGGACGGCGTACATCTCCGAGAACAAGTCAAAAGGGTTGCCCTCCGTATCTTGGCCGATGGAGATGCCCCATAGGTTCCCATCAGTCGCTTAAGCACCATTACCGCGCCTCCTGCAGGTACGACACGACACCACGCCCCCCCCCTCGATGCAGCATCCTCGCTCTGGCTATAGACGAGGATACCGCCACGCCCCGGCTTGTCGGTTTCATGCTGAATGAGTCTACGCCGCCCACAACCTGACTGTCCTGGATAGGGGACGTCCGGTCCTCACCACTCTCAGGGCCAGGCATGATCGTGAGAGGAAGACCAAGTACCATGCCATAGAAATGCCTGGCCATAGACATCTCACTGGAGGCTAGTTGAAACAGCTTACGCGATTCAACGCCATGGGACTCCCTCCGCAGATTCTTAAAGATATCCATTCTATTCTCTCTTCTGCTTCCCACGTCGGTATCCTCAACGACATCACCTTGGTGCAATGGCTTGCCGCCAGCATTGCCTTTCTGGCTCAACTTCCGCACAATGCAATCTTACGGGTTCTTCGCGGTACAGGTTTGGGAGCTCCTCGCGCAGTTGAAGTGAACCTGCCCGAGGCAGGCAGAGGGGCGCATGCAGTCGCTCATCGAAATCAGCAGCCCATCTGGTCCGGAGGGACACAACAGGCATTGACGGACTGAAGCGCTGTTCGAATTGTTCACAGCTGGGGATGGATGTGGTGTGAGGTCTTGGGTGGCGGTTACAGACCGACCCTGGAGTCGATACGCCGCTTGAGTCAGCCGAACAACTAGGTGGCATTCCCCACTTGGCTTCCACCTCCCCCCATCATGAACTTTTCATTGCCATTGATGATTTCGGGACCCCACCAGCACGGGCCTGACCCTTCTGTTGCCTGACCTGCACTGTTCTGGTGCGGTGTCTTGGACCTGACCTGTCGGTCCGTGCGGTGGGGCAACCAGCCGGGGAGTCCCGTGACCTCATAGGAGTCCGACGTCCCCGTCCCGTCAATGGCCTGTCCGTCTGCCTGGCTGGTTGCACCTCCTTACGAACCCAGCCGCGATGAGCACAGCTACAGCCCCTGACCCCGAGACCAGCACCGGCCCCGATGTGGTGATCGGCGTCGACACCCACAAGCACACCCACATGGCGGTGGCCCTGAGCGCCAATGGCGGCTGGCTGGGCAGCCTCAAGCTCGATGCCCAGCGCAGTGGCTACCAGGAACTGATGCGCTGGGCTGGTGAATTCGGCTGTAACCCTGTGTTCGCCGTGGAGGGCACTGGTTGCTACGGCGCCGGTCTCTGCCGCGCGCTGCAGACGGCAGGGCTGGAGGTGGTGGAAGTGAACCGACCCGATCGCTCCACCCGGCGCCGACTGGGCAAGGACGACACGATTGATGCCGAGTCAGCTGCTCGCGCCTTCATCGCCGGCACTGCCCGCGTCATCCCCAAGGCCGGCGATGACCTGGTGGAGATGATCCGCATGCTCAAGGTGGTCAAGGATTCGGCCATCTACAACCGCACTGCCGCCCTTAATCAGCTGCACGCCATCGTGGTGACCGCACCAGCAGCGCTGCGGGAACGGCTGCAGCGGCTCACAGGGAAGGATCTGGTGGAATGCTGTGCAGGCCTGCGTTCTGGGGAGATGTGCACACCACTGGCAGCCGCCAAGATGTCCCTGCGCACCCTCGCCCGCCGCATCCAGCAGCTGGAGCAAGAGCTCGTAGACACCACGGCACACCTGGATCGGCTAACCATGCAGCACTGTCCGGAGCTGCGCAACACTTACGGCGTGGGTGTAGACATCTCCGCCACGTTGGTCGTGGCGGTTGGAGACAACCAGGGGCGACTGAAATCGGAGGCCTCGTTTGCGGCTCTCTGCGGCGTCAATCCTCTTCCGGCCAGCTCGGGCAAGGTGGTGAGACACCGATTGAATCGCAGCGGTAACCGCCAGGCCAACTGCGCCCTGCACCGCATCGTCATCTGCCGGCTGCGGCGGCACCAGCAAACCAGGGACTACGTGGAACGCCGCACCGCTGAGGGCCGCACGATGAAGGAGATCATCCGCTGCCTCAAACGATTTGTGGCCCGCGAGGTGTTCGGCATCCTGCGCGGTGGCCCCGCCGTTCGGACGGCAGCGGCCTGATCAGTGAGGTGGGTGCCTTTTATTGGACAGCTCTGGCCCCTGACATCGTTAACCCTGGACGGGAAGAACAGGGTTCGGTCTCAGTGTAGACCTCATTGGGAGTTTTGCCTCCCAGAGAGCTGTGGGGTCTTACATGGCAGTACCTCCACAGGAAGCGGGCAAGGCTGATCTCAGCTTCCCAGCCATCCTTGTAGGCACGTAGATAGACTTCCTCGTACTTGACGGTTCTCCACAATCGTTCAACGAGGATGTTGTCGTAACAGCGCTTTCTTCCAGACCAGCTGATCTTGATCTCCTCTGTCCGCAGCCTCGCCACGAAGGCAGATGACGTGAACTGGCAACCCTGATCGGAGTGGAAGACCTCTGGCTTGCGGCCATCTCCCAGCGCCATCTCCAGGGCATCCAGACAGAACTCCGTGTCAAGGCTGTTGGAGAGTTTCCAGCTGAGCACGTTCCTGGAGAAGAGATCCACGATCGCCACCAGGTAGAGAAAACCCTTCTGGAGCGGGATGTAGGTGATGTCGGTGGCCCACACCTGATCCACAGCCTTGACCGAACTGAGATCCACGAGGCAGGGAAAGCGCTCGGATGGATCCCCAGGAACCGTGGTGCGAGGCTTCTGGTAGATCGCCCGTAAACCCATGCGGCGCATGAGGTTTCGCACCCGGTCACGGCTGATCGGGATCCCATCTCTGGCCAGATAGCCCACCATCCGGCGGCTGCCGCTGCATGGATCTTCCAGGTAGAGGGCGTCAATCCTGGCCATGATCCGCAGCGTCGATTCCCGCACCGGTGTCGGCTGGTAGTAGAGCGTGGATCGAGGCAGGCCCAGCAGCGCACATTGCCGACTGACGCTGAGTTCGGGATGGTCGTGATCGACCAGCTTTCGCAGTTCACGGGCATCAGAGCAGCTGAGACTTTTTTTTGAGCCACTCCAGCTCCATCTGCAGGCGGCCGATCTGCTGGAACAGCTCTGCCTCCTTGGCCTGCCCCTCGTCCTTGTCCTTGGTCTTCTTGCCCCTGGTGAACAGCTCGCTGGCGCCCTCCAGCAGCTGCTTCTTCCACTGGCTCACCTGGATGGGGTGAATGGCGTGATCAGCGGCGATCTCCTGAATGGTCTTGCGGCCACTGATCGCCTCCATGGCGACTCTGGCCTTGAACTCGGGGCTGTGGGTGCGGCGCTTGCTCATTGGTGGGAGCCCCTTTCAGGGGCGGTACCCCGCCTCAGAGGTTAACGATGGGACCTGTCCAGAAAAGCCAGACCACCTCAGA
>JAWOBH010000238.1:0-3717 GCA_046498125.1 Prochlorococcaceae cyanobacterium
CGCGCACCACCGCCTCGAAGAAGGCGGCGCCCACCGGCAGCACCCCCTCGTCGATGTCGAAGGCGGGACTGTGCAGAGGCACGTAGGGGCTGTCCTGCGGCCGTGCCCCGAAGCGCACATAGCAGCCGGGGATCCGCTCGAGGTAGTAGGCGAAGTCCTCGCTGCCCATGCTGGGGTGGTCCAGGGCCATCAGGCCGGCATCCCCCACCACCGCGCGGGCGGCACGCTCGGCCAGGCGGGCTTCCGCGGCGGTGTTCACCACCGGCGGATAGCCGGGCTGGATCATCACCTCCAGCTCGGCGTTGTGCAGATCGCCCAGGGCGCGGGCCATGCGCCGCAGGCCGGCATGGAGTTGATCGCGCACCGCGGGCAGGGTGGTGCGGATGCTGCCCTCCAGCACGGCCGTCTCGGCGATCACATTCGGCGCCGAGCCCGCCTGCACCTGGCCGATGGTCACCACCGAGGGGTGCACGGGATCGATCTCCCGCGACACCAGGGTCTGCAGGGCGATGATCAGGAAACCGGTGATCACCACCGCGTCGGTGGCCTCGTGAGGCCGGGCGCCGTGGCCGCCACGGCCGCGCACGTCGATCCTGAAGCGGTCCGACTGGGCCGTGATCACCCCGGCCGCCACCATGATCTGCCCCACCCGGTAGTGATGGGTCACATGGGCGCCGAAGATCGCGCTCACCCCCTCCAGGGCACCGGCGGCGATCACCGTGCGCGCCCCGCCCCCCCGCTCCTCGGCCGGCTGGAACACCAGCCGCACCCCTAGCGCCGGCGGAGCGGCCGCCAGCAGATGGGCCGCCCCCAGCACCATCGCCACATGGGCGTCGTGACCACAGGCATGCATGCGTCCCTCCTCTTCGGAGGCGAAGGGCAGCTGGGTCGACTCCTCGCCGGGGAGCGCGTCCATGTCGGCCCGCAGGGCGATGGTGGTGGCGGCCTGGGGCGGTCCCATCCGGCCGATCACGCCGCTGCCCACGCCGCCGTAGTCGTAGGGGATGCCGAGGGCATCGAGCTCGCCCATGATCCGCGCCGCGGTGCGCTCCTCCTGGAAGGCCAGTTCGGGGTGGCGGTGCAGGTCCCGGCGCAGCTCCCGCATGCGGGCGACGACCGGTTCCGGAACAGCGTGATGGTGCATGGCGTGCTTCTCCCTGCCGCCGGGTCTCTCTCCCCAGGGTGCACCCGCCGGAGGCCGATGGGATCGATGCTGCCGGGCAGGACCGGGCTGCCTAGGTTGAGGAAAGACGGCAGGGAGGACTGGGGCGATGATCGAAACGATCCCTGACCTGCCGGACGGGACCCTGGGTTTCCGGTTCCGGGGTCAGATCACCAGCCACGACTACGACACCGTGCTGGTGCCGGCCATGGACCGGGCCATCGAGGCGCACGATCGCATCAAGGCCCTGCTGGTGTTCGGCGAGGCGTTCGCGGGCTACGACCTCGCCGCCGTATGGGACGACACCCGGCTCGGCCTGCGCCACTGGCGGGGCTTCGAGCGCATCGCGGTCGTCAGCGACGTGGCCTGGGTGCGCACGGCGGTGCGGGCCATCGGCGTGGTGATGCCCTGTGCGGTGCGGCTGTTCGCCGCCGGCGACGAGCAGGAGGCCCGCCGCTGGCTGGCCGAATCGCTGGGCACGATCCACCTGGACAACCTGGATGGGGTGATCCGCGTGCGCCTGATCGGCCAGCTGGAGCCGCAGGCCTACGACGGCGTGGAGGAGGAGCTCACCCAGCTGTTCGCCCGTTGCCAGCCGGTGCGCCTGCTGGTGGATCTGCGGGAGTTCGACGGCTGGAGTGGGCTGGCGGCCCTGGGGGATCACCTCTCGCTGGTGCGCGAACACCGCGGCACGCCCCGGCGGGTGGCGGTCGTGGGGGATCAGGCCTGGCAGAAACTGGTGGCGCGGTTGCTGGCCCGCTTCAACGAGGCGGAGACGCAGTTCTTCGACGCCGCCCATGCCGAGCAGGCGGAGCTCTGGGTCCGTCGGTAGCCCTCGGTACAACGGACCTCGGACATCAGGGGGACTGTAGGAGGGCGGAAGCAGCTTCTAGGGTTCCGATCCACACCGACTGCACTCTGTGCAGCGGTGGGATGCCTGGTCCGAGAGAAGCTCACCGGGGGATGCCCCGGTTGCACGGAGGGACAAAAGCCCGGGAGACCGCTTCACCCAACCCCGTGCCCCCATGAGCGAGTCCACCGGCCAACCCACCGGCCCCGAATCCGCATTCGAGCGGCCTGCTGGCCAGCAGGGGGCCGCAGCTCTCGAGAAGGAAGCCCGCCTGCCGCTCACCGGCTGGCAGCAGGAGGTGGAGCAGGGCCATCGCTATGGCCTGGAGGCCGCCGAGAGCATCGTCGACCGGCGCATCTCCACCTTCTCGCGCGGCGAACTGCCCCACTTCGCGGGCATCAACACGTTCATGAAGGCGCCCTACATCGAGGACGTGAACCGGGTGGGAGAGTTCGATGTGGCGGTCGTGGGCGTGCCCCACGACAGCGGCACCACCTACCGCCCCGGCACCCGCTTCGGCCCTCAGGGCATCCGCCGCATCTCGGCGCTCTACACCCCCTACAACTACGAGATGGGCGTCGATCTGCGTGAACAGATCCGGCTCTGCGACGTGGGTGACATCTTCACCATCCCCGCCAACAACGAGAAGAGCTTCGACCAGATCTCCAAGGGCATCGCCCACATGTTCGCCAGCGGCGCTTTCCCGATCATCCTCGGCGGTGATCACTCGATCGGCTTTCCCACCGTGCGCGGCGTCTGCCGCCACCTGGGAGACAAGAAGGTGGGCATCATCCACTTCGATCGTCATGTCGACACCCAGGAGATCGACCTCGACGAGCGCATGCACACCTGCCCGTGGTTCCACGCCACCAACATGGCCAATGCGCCGGCCGAAAACCTGGTGCAGCTGGGCATCGGCGGCTGGCAGGTGCCCAGGGAGGGGGTGAAGGTGTGCCGGGAGCGGGGCACCAACGTGCTCACCGTCACCGACATCTGCGACATGGGTCTGGAAGCCGCGGCCCGGTTCGCCATCGAGCGCGCCACCGACGGCACCGACTGCGTGTACATCTCCTTCGACATCGACTGCATCGATGCCGGTTTCGTGCCCGGCACCGGCTGGCCCGAGCCCGGCGGCCTGCTGCCCCGCGAAGCCCTCAAGCTGCTGGAGCTGATCGTGCGCAACGTGCCGGTGTGCGGCCTGGAGGTGGTGGAGGTGTCACCTCCCTACGACATCAGCGACATGACCTCGCTGATGGCCTGCCGGGTGATCTGCGACACCATGGCCCACCTGGTGGTGAGCGGCCAGCTGCCCAGGAAGCAGAAGCCTGGCTGGATCAGCGACGTCTGCAACATGCAGGTCGATCAGAGGTGGAGATAACGGCATGCAATATTATCAAAAAATATCGTTCAATGCCATGAATAATGTCGTCAATCGGCAAGCCGCTTGATTTTAAGCCTGAAGTCGGTTAGTTTTAATGGCATAATCGGTCACTTTCAAGAAAAAAGAAGATATCCAATGATTACCCTGCTTGATTATGGCGCCGGAAATGTGCGCAGCGTGGTCAATGCCATTGAAAAATCCGGCCATACCGTGCACATGGCCGCATCCGGAGACGATATCGCCCGGGCGGAAAAATTGGTTTTTCCCGGGGTGGGCAATTTTGGTCAAATGATGCAGGTGCTGGGTGACAAGGGATTTGTGGAG
>JAWOBH010000070.1:0-3187 GCA_046498125.1 Prochlorococcaceae cyanobacterium
GCCAGCTTCGTGGCCGCCGCCCAGATTCTCGTTTATGTGGGCGCGGTGAACGTGCTGATCCTGTTCGCGATCATGCTCGTGAACAAGCGCGAGGATCTGGCGGCCATTCCCGGCCTGGGCCTGCGCCGGCTGCTCTCCGGCCTGGTCTGCGGCGGCCTGTTCGTGCTCTTGATCCGGGTGGCCTTCACCACCCCCTGGGGCAGTGGCCCGGAGCCCGTGGGTGAGGAGGCCACCATCCGCATCGGTGAGCACCTCTTCTCTGACTACCTGCTGCCCTTCGAACTGGCCTCGGTGCTGCTGCTGATGGCGATGATCGGCGCCATCGTGCTGGCCCGCCGTGATGTCTTCAGCCAGGACATCGGCACCGGTGAGGAGGTGGATCAGGGGCTGATCGAGAAGGCCCGGACCCCGCTGCTGCTCGACCGCAGCGCCCGCTGATCCCAGCCCGCTGATCCCAGCCCGCTCCAGGCCAGCCACTCCAGTTCCAGCCGCTACGTCCCCTGCCGATCCCCTCCCCAATGGATCTTTCGCTCTCCTCCGGCATTCCCCTGCAGGCCTTCCTGGTGCTGGCGGCGGTGCTGTTCTGTACCGGGGTGTGGGGACTGATCAACAGCCGCAACGCCGTGCGGGTGCTGATGAGCATCGAGCTGATGCTCAATGCCGTGAACATCAACCTGATGGCCTTCTCCAGCTACCTCGACGGCCAGCTGATCCGGGGCCAGGTGTTCGCCATCTTCGTGATCACCGTGGCCGCCGCCGAGGCCGCCGTGGGCCTGGCGATCCTGCTCTCCCTCTACCGCAACCGCGACACGGTGGACATGGAGCGCTTCAACCTGCTGCGCTGGTAGCCACTCCATGCGCTTGGAGCGGGTCTGGCTGATCGCGCGTTCCGGCAGCCAGGCTGCCCAGCGTCAGAGCCGCCGCTGCGCCGATGATCTGCGTCGTCAGGGCGTGGTGGTGGTGAGTGCCAATTCGGGCGTCGCCGCCGATCCCTTCCCGGGGCTGCTGGCCACCGAGGATGTGTTGCCCGATCTGGCCCTGGTGCTGGGGGGGGATGGCACAGTGCTCGGTGCCGCCCGCCATCTGGCGCCGCTGGCGGTGCCGATCCTCTGCTTCAACGTGGGCGGCAACCTGGGGTTCCTCACCCATGACCGCGCCCTGCTGCGGCTGGAGAACGCCCCCTCCCCGCCCGAGGCGGGCGCCAGCCTGTGGCAACGCCTGCGCCACGACCGCTTCGCCCTCGAGAGCCGCATGATGCTGCAGGCCCGCATCCATCGCGGCGACGGGGTGGATGCCGAACTCCACGAGCACCACGTGGCCCTCAACGATTTCTACGTCCGTCCAGAGGCCGACGGGCTTCCGCCCACCTGCGTGCTGGAGCTGGAGATCGACGGTGAGGTGGTGGATCAATACCGCGGCGACGGACTGATCATCGCCACCCCCACCGGCTCCACCGGCTACTCCATGGCGGCGGGCGGTCCGATTCTGCACCCGGGGATCGAAGCCATCGTGGTCAATCCCATCTGTCCGATCAGTCTCTCCAGCCGCGCCCTGGTGGTACCGCCCCGGGCCGAGCTCAGCCTCTGGCCCCTGGGGGAGAGCAGCCGGCGGGTGCGGCTCTGGAAGGACGGCGCCCATGCCGCCACCCTGGAGCCGGGCGATCGGGTGGTGGTGCGCCGCGCCGAGCATCCGGCGTTGATGGTGCAGCTGGAGCACAGCCCCTCCTACTACCGCACGCTCACCCACAAGCTGCACTGGGCCGGCAGCCTGATGACCGCGGTGCCGTCGCACAATTAGGCAACCGCGTGGTGGGCCGTGGGCCTCGAGATCGAACGCCGCTTCCTGGTGATCGGGGATGGTTGGCGACCCCACGTGCGCTGGCAGGCCGAGCTGCAGCAGGGCTACCTCACCAGCGCCGCGGATGGCTTCACCCTGCGCGTGCGTCTCAGCCACGGGGACGGCAGCTCCGGGACGACGCCCGCGTCCGCGGCCCAGGCCTGGCTCACCCTCAAGGCCCCGGCACCCGCGGCTGAGGGCCAGGCCCCGGAGGCTGAGGGCCAGGGCCAAGGGGGTCTGGTGCGGCAGGAGTTCGAATACCCCATCCCCCCCGCCGACGCCGGGGCGCTGCTGGCGCTCACGCGGCGGCAGCTGCGCAAACGCCGCCATGGCCTGGATCTGGCCGGCGGCGACTGGGTGGTGGATGTGTTCGAGGGCGCCAATGCGCCGCTGGTGGTGGCGGAGGTGGAACTGGAGCGGCCGGATCAGCCGGTGGCCGTGCCGCCGTGGTGCGGCCTGGAGCTCACCGGCCGCCATGAGCTCAGCAACGCGGCCCTGGCCCACAACCCCCTGGCCAGCTGGCCGGAGCCGCGCCGCCGAGGACTGCTGGTAGCCCTAGAGTCCTTCTAAAGATTGTCTGAAGGTTTCGCCTTGCTGGGTCTCTACGACAGCCATGGGGTGCTTCGCTACGCCGGCCATGATCTGGCCGACTGCCTCGCCTACGCCGAGCTGTTTGGCCTCGAGGACGCTGCCTACAGCCTCGAACCCCTGGCGGTGCTGGTGACGGATCCGCCCCCACTGGCTCAGGTCTCTGTTCACTCCACCGTTCTCCCCTCTGTCCTGCAGCCGCTGTGAGGCCCGGGGCGCTGGGACCCTCAGCGCAGGCGGGTGGCGGTGTCGCTGTCGTCGGACTCCAGGGCACAGCAGTTCACGCCCTCCCGGCAGATCTTGCCGTGGTCCATGGCCCAGTTCAGAAGCGCCACCCGGTTCTTGGAACCGGTCTTGGTGAAGATGTTGCTCACGTGGTTGTCCACCGTGCGCTTGCTGATCGTGAGCTGGCCGGCGATCTCCTGGTTGGTGAGGCCCTCGGCCACCAGGGCGATGATCTCCAGCTCCCGCTCCGAAAGCTGCCCATCCCGAGGGTTCACACCCCGTCCCTGGCCGTGGAGAGGTTCTCGACCCATGCCGCCGCCACTGCCCTTTCCACCAACTCTAGGCAGCTGCTGGACCGGTGCATGATGGACGCTGCATCCTGAGGGCCCGGCGTGCTGCTCCAACAGGCTCTGGCCAGCGGCCGCACGGCGATCACGGCTGAGGTGACGCCACCGCGGGGCGGGGATGTCCTCCCCTCACTACGATGGCCCTTCCCGCCTCGGGAATGGGGTCCGCGGCCGTGTCATTGCTATTGCGC